>NZ_JAWPON010000298.1:0-723 GCF_033344315.1 Vibrio sp. 2132-1
GCGACGTAGTTACTGTCGTCAATGCTGCGAAAGGTCACTTTCGTCCACATAAAGCAAACGACAGCCGCAACCGCTAAGTATTCATAGCCAGCTTCACCAAGTAAAAATAATCCCAACGATACTGCGCCAAAGGCCACCACATACGCTTTCATGTGTCGGTGTGCTTTATGAATACCCTCTTTAACGGGTAAAACCGGAATCCCCGCTTCTCGATAGTCTTGCATACGGAACATCGCAATCGCGTAGGAGTGCGGCATTTGCCATAAGCAGAACATGGTAAACAGCAAAATCGCTTCTAAGCTGATGAAGTTGGTCACCGCCAAGTAGCCCACTAATGGCGGCACGGCGCCAGAGATGCTACCAACGAGAGTGCCGTATACTGAGTTGCGCTTGTACCACATAGTGTAGAAGAACACGTAGTAGACGTAACCGAGTAGCACCACGACCGCCGAAAGCGGATTAACTAATTGGAACAGCAGCGCCGTTCCCACCAGTAACATCGCCAAAGCATAGACAAAGGCGACATCGATATTGATGTTCCCTTTTACGGTCTCACGATTTTGTGTCCGCGCCATCTTTTGGTCGATATCGCGGTCAAAAATATTGTTCACCACACAACCTGAAGCAATCACCAGCCCCACGCCAGCCAAGGTTGTTAAAAACAACGTCAGGCTCGCAGGTTCTGATTTTGCGGCGAGGAAGAACCCCGCCGCAACTGAGATC
>NZ_JAWPON010000299.1:0-722 GCF_033344315.1 Vibrio sp. 2132-1
TCACCGGGATCGATAAGACCTTTAGGAAAACCCAGTTCGTAACGCTCTGTACCAGCAGCGTATTCACGTACCAACAGTAAATCGCCCTGTTCGGTTACCGGTACAACCATTACGGCATCGCGGCCACTTGGCTTCATGCGCTCATAAGTGCGATGCTCGCCATTGGAGAAGCGAAGGTCGAGGGCTTCCACAGCAAACAGTTTTGATCGAGCGACCGTCTGACAAGAGAGAATCTCTGGTGGGGTCCTTTTCGACATGGCGCTGACTCCTTGGTGTCGTTGGCTTTTGTAAGGTGCGTAAGATTCTTAATATATGAGAACTCTGCAAGAGTTGCTAGTTTGATTTCATCGCTTCGGCAGTGTTCGCTCGATAACCTTGAAAGAGGTCGTGTGTGACGAAGAATCTCACGTGTTTAATGGATTGTTCAGATACAAAAATGGGAGACCAAAGCCTCCCATTTTCACCGACGATAAGCTCTTAGTAGTAAGAGTGGTCACCACGGTCGTGTTCTGTTGCATCTCGAACTGCTGTTAGCTCACCAACGAACTGGTTTAGTAGCTCTTTCTCGATGCCTTCTTTTAGTGTTACGTCAACCATTGAACAACCGTTACAGCCGCCACCGAATGCAACGATAGCTACGCCTGCTTCAGTAATCTCAACCAAGTTCACGTGACCGCCGTGGCCAGCAAGCTGTGGGTTAACTTGAGTTTGGATAACGTACT
>NZ_JAWPON010000300.1:0-722 GCF_033344315.1 Vibrio sp. 2132-1
AGGCTCAAACAAACTGCCTGCTGATGTGTAATTCTCTTTGCTGTACTTAGAAAGGTAGCTCGGAAGATGAGATGCGTTTGACACAGCTACAGGGTCAATCCCGAAGTTATCCAAAGCATCTAAAGGACCAAAACCAATCACAACCACGCGCTTAGGTGATTGTTCTAGCTCGGTTTTTCCCATGTAATGGTCAATAACAACGTTAGCAGCAAAAGATGGAGAAATGGTTAGCAGCGAGAAAACAGCCGCACTGACGAGTTTTTTCATTTTGTTGAGCCTTAATGAGATCTATTATCATGCGCGTTCGCAATATAGCGTTACTCTCAAAAGCATTCAACAAGATTTATACGACTTTACATTCATTACAGTGATTTTAGATTAAACCATTTCAAGCACTTATGAATGGCAATCATTGCAATCCCGAATTGAATTATTCGTGCGAATCGATGAACGCTTTTAACGCCATTTCATCAAGAATCGCTAAGCCATTGTCGGTTTTTGCAATGAGTCCTTTATCGATAAGATCTTTGACCGCACGTCGATAAACTCGGCCTGACGTACCAAATCGTTCCGCCTCTTGGTTCACTTTGTCAAAGCCACCAAGCAGCGTATCCGTCTGATTACGGACGAGAAGATCATAGGCAATGTTGTAAGTGATGGGATGCAGCAAACGGTTAGTATAGATATCCATTGAGTCCTGATAGTCTTCTTCCAGTGCAGAG
>NZ_JAWPON010000301.1:0-722 GCF_033344315.1 Vibrio sp. 2132-1
TTGACTGGTAACGCGCAAATTTCTGCCAGTGATGATAATTCCCACACTAAAAATGTCGTATTGATAATACTTTTTATCTAACATTTTGTAATAAAAACAATAATCCTGTATACATCTTGCCGAAAACTAATAAAAATTATAGAAGTATCGTCTATGTCAGCCAATTTTTCTCAGAAAGCTCAAGAAACCCTCATCGGAGAACTTGAAGAACTCGTTTCGACCACTAACTTAAAAGGTGTTATTACTTATTGTAATGACGCGTTTTGTCGCGTTGCAGAATACACGCACGAGGAGTTAGTCGGTCAGAATCATAATATCGTCCGTCATAGTGACATGCCTAAAGCCGCTTTTGGTGATATGTGGGCACGCCTTAAAGAAGGCAAAGCGTGGCGAGGTATGGTTAAAAACAGCACCAAATCTGGCGGTTATTACTGGGTAGATGCCTACGTAACGCCTATCTATGAAAAAAACCAAGTTGTCGGTTATCAATCTGTGCGCGTTAAGCCTAAGCGTGAATGGGTGGATATTGCTGCAAAAGCTTACAAGGGGATGCTAGCCGCCGAGAAAGCGGGTAGAACCTGGTCGTTAAAAATTAACGAAACGGTGCGCTATGCGATCCTACTTGGTGCATTAACTGCACCTGCCGCAGCGTACGCACTATCTGTTGAAGGTCCGCTTGCTTGGCTTGCAAGTGCATTACCAGCGAGCGTTTTAGCGTTATT
>NZ_JAWPON010000302.1:0-721 GCF_033344315.1 Vibrio sp. 2132-1
GACTTACGCAGCTCCGTGGTGTAAAACTGGTGAAGGCACATTGGTTTGGAGTGCCAGTGGCATTCAAAGTCCAGTGGGAAGCTTAGAGCTTGGCCCTGTTATTGCTGATTTGAAATGCCAAGATAGCGTGCTAACTGCATCAGGTGAGCAAACCAGTAAGCAAGTTTCCTCGGCGTTTTCAGCAGAGCTGATGCCGAATCAACGCTATTCAACGAAAGCGTGGTTTAAACCTGGCGCAGATTTCCCATCAAGCATAGGGGAGCAGTTGAAATGGCTTGGACAGCCAAACGCACAAGGCCAATACGAGTTTGACTACAAAGGCCGATTCTAATCTCGAGCCAACGTAATACAGAAAAGAGCTGCCAATGTGCAGCTCTTTTTGCTTTTGGATCATAGTAGGCCAAACCCTCTATTCGCTGTACGTAAATAAACGAGGGACAAAGTTGGTTGTTTAAGTGGTTGTATTTTAATTGGATTGTGTGGTTTTGTGCAGTTTGATTAGCTTTAGGTATATGGCAGGTCAAATACTGTGAAAGCTGCTCATGTGGAAAAAGAAAAGGCCGTGAACGGAATTCACGGCCTAATGATATAAGTTGAGTTACGCAAGTATAAGTATTTAATCTTTGCGTTGCAGGATGTCATCCCAAGGCAAATCCGTATCGCCCAGAACGATAAAGTTCGGGTTCTCTAGCGTTTCCCGTTCGTTGTAAGACAAAGGTTC
>NZ_JAWPON010000303.1:0-721 GCF_033344315.1 Vibrio sp. 2132-1
CCCAGTAAATAACCAAGATTAGTCGCTGCGTATGCTGCCCAAATGATTTAGGCGCATCCAACTACTCCAATGAAAAACACCTCGTATTGAACGAGGTGTTTTTGTCTCTGCGTATCTCTTTTTGTCTATCCAATTAGCGCGCGACTGCGCCACCTAAGGTCAGATTCTTTGGCCACTTGGTTATCTTATTGCCACCCAAAAAGATGTTGCCTTTTACCGTCATTGTGTCGGGAAACTCGGTCAGGGCCGAACCACCAATGTAGAGGTTGCCATCGACCACCAACCCTTCTGGCAGCGCTTTCAGTGGCGTTCGGATCACACTCAAATCACCTTTTACTCGAAGTTTTGCCGGAAGTGTTTTTAACGGAGTATCGGTCAGGTTCAAATACCCACCCAGCGTTACCCCTTTGGGCCAGCTTTCAATCTTACTACCTAGTAAGTTAGCGTAACCTTTGATTTTTACGCCCGACTTGATTGTTTTCAGGGCGCTATTTTTCGCGTCTAAGCTGCCACCAACGTCTAAGCCCTTAGGCAGCTGAGTAATTGGCGTTTGGGAAATGTCCACATTCCCTTTTATGACCAAGCCAGATGGGAGTTCAGTGTATGGCTTGTTTCGAAGATCTAGATTGCCATAGTTGTCGATATGGCCAAATTTGGAATAGTAATCGAGCTCGTAAGCACTAGGAGACGAGCTAAATGTAATTAACGCAAGGGCGAAAGG
>NZ_JAWPON010000304.1:0-720 GCF_033344315.1 Vibrio sp. 2132-1
AACGTTCGAACTTAGTGGAATTCGGTCACTTGGCATCTTTCGCTAAGGGCATGTCATCTCTTCACTTCTACCTCATCGCAGAAATGCTGGTCAACCTCGGTTTTGAATGGTGCATCTTCACCGCGACAGATCCACTTCACGCCATGATGGCGCGCCTAGGACTGGAGCCTCATATCATCGCGCAGGCCGATCAAAACAAAGTCCCCGATGCCGAGTCCACTTGGGGGTCATACTACGAACATCAACCGCGTGTGTTAGCTGGCAATTTGCAAAAAGGACTCGAGCGTCTTCGATTAGTCCAAGAAAGAAAACGCAAACAAGCCTAGATAGAAAAGTAAACGTCGTTAAAACCGCAAACACAACCACAACAACTTGGTTAAACACAACGCAGAATATAGGTGATGTATGAATGTTCTCCTCGATGCCATTACAAAATGGGCAAAAACGACACCAGATCGAGTAGCACTTGTCGGCTACGAAGCGAATCAAACGGTTGAACTGACTTACTCTGAATTGTTAAACAAGATCGAACTCGTTGCCGCCGAGCTTATTGCACAGAACATCAAAGCACTCGCGCTACGCGCAGAAAACAGCATTGATTGGGCCATTGTTGATTTGGCGGCGATGGCGGCAGACATAGTCGTCGTGCCTATTCCGACTTTTTTCTCTGATGCACAAGTTGAACATACGTTAGAGCAATCAGGCGTCGATGCTTTAGTT
>NZ_JAWPON010000305.1:0-720 GCF_033344315.1 Vibrio sp. 2132-1
TTGGAAGCTTTCTCCCCTGCTTACGCAGCATTCAACATGCCTTACTTGTTCCGCGATAAAGACCACTACTACAAAGTGACAGACGGGGACGTGGGTCGTGAAATCCTGAATTCTTCAGCGGACAGCGGCTTTATTGGTGTGACTTACTACGATGCGGGCGCACGTAGCTTTTACACCAACAAACCAATCAATACGCCGGAAGATCTAAAAGGTCTGAAAGTACGTGTACAGCCGAGCCCATCTGCTATTGCGATGGTAAAAGCGTTAGGTGGTAACCCGACACCATTGGCATACGGTGAGCTATACACCGCATTACAACAAGGCGTGGTGGATGCTGCGGAAAACAACATCCCATCATTTAGCTTGAGCCGTCACAGTGAGGTATCGAAATACTTCAGCCTAGACGAGCACACCATGGTGCCAGACGTATTGGTTATTTCGACTAAAACGTACGACAAGCTAACACCTGAGCAGCAAAAAGCACTGATGAAAGCAGCAGCAGACTCATCTGAATACATGAAGAAATTGTGGGCTGAGTCAGAAGCAAAAGAGCGTACAAAAGCTGAAAAGATGGGCGTAACTTTTGTTGAACCAAATAAAGCGGCATTCGTTGAAGCGGTTCAACCAATGTACGCGGACTTAGAAAAGACAAATCCTGAATTAAATGAACTGGTTGAGAAGATCAAAGCAGTTAAGTAATTCACAAAGTAATTAGTAATA
>NZ_JAWPON010000306.1:0-719 GCF_033344315.1 Vibrio sp. 2132-1
GTGGTTAATGTCAGATGCCCCGTGTCACGCGCTGTGGATTCTTTCAAGCTGTCGTAAGTATAAAGGCCAAAACCACCTGCGCTGGTCAGCGCAAAAACTGCAATGGCGATGATCAGCATCGACAACAAACTGCGTCGGCGATTACGTTGTAGATTCAGCCAAGCAAGGCGAACCGAAACGGGAATTAGCTTGCCCATGAGACCTCCTCCACACTGGCGTGCGTTTGGATGATTTTGCCGTCCACCAGCTCGATGGTGCGATCGCAGCGTGATGCCATGCGAGGGTCGTGAGTAGCGACAATGAAGGTGGTACCAAACTCGTGCCCAAGCCCTTTCATGATATCGATGACTTTGTTTGCGGTTTGGCTATCGAGGCTTGCTGTTGGCTCGTCGGCAATCACTAATGCAGGTTTGTGAACCAAAGCGCGAGCAATCGCTACCCGTTGCTGCTGACCACCAGACAAGTTATCGGGCATGTGATGGATAAATTCGCCCAGCCCCACATGTTCCAGCATCTGTGAGGCAAGTTCAGTTTGTTCTGTTTTTGAAAAACCGTTGAGATGCAACGGATAAGCGACGTTCTCCAAAGCCGTCATCACTGGCACCAAGTTGAATTTTTGAAATATAAAACCCAGCTTTTCACGGCGCATTTTCGCAGCCTGCATTTGTCCACTCGGGTAAGGTTGACCAGCAAACGTTACCTGACCTTGATATTGAGAA
>NZ_JAWPON010000307.1:0-719 GCF_033344315.1 Vibrio sp. 2132-1
CATAATCGGCAAACCATCGCGTTCAAACTGTGTTTTCAGTTCAGGGTCAACCACTGAGTATCGAGTTAATACAACGGAAGAAAGGTAGCCGCGTTGGTATTCAACAACTTCGCCTTTGATCATCTTATCGTTCATATTGGCGATACCGTCTTCAATGATCGACTGACCAATTTGACCAACCGCAAGCGGCCAACACAACGCCAATGAGATTGCACCACCGATGGCGCCTAGTTTTTTTAAGTTTTGCATAACATCACTTTTCAGGTATTTGCGCTCAGTCTACCCCAAACCATTAACGGATAAAACATTGAGATAAATCAGACTATTGATGCTAATTCTAGTCCATTAGTCAGGAATCATACGCAGCTCGCACTCATTACGCCGTTTTATTGATAAAGTTTGCTTGGCCAAGTTTTAACCGGAGCTCAACCACCTGTGAATCGTTACGCTGTATTGTGTCTCGACAATAATCCAATCAGTGCAGAGCAGTTTCGATTGGAACTGTCGGCTTTCTCTAGCAAGTTTGATATTTTTTCTGTCGAGTCGATAGAAGAAGCGCAAAGCGCGTTGGAATATCTTGAAGAAAGAGAACAAACTGTCGCGTTAGTGATCGCCAGCCATCACGCGCACTTTAATGGTGTGGATTTTCTCATTGGGCTGGACAAAACACCGCACACCGAGCGCGCTCGTAAAATTCTCATCAGTTGCTCTTCAGATAT
>NZ_JAWPON010000030.1:0-30762 GCF_033344315.1 Vibrio sp. 2132-1
CAACGAGTGCCCACACAGATTGATAGGTTCTTATTTTTAAAGAGCTTTTCTAACATTTTCAGCAACTTAGTTGCTCGTCGTTAGGGGTGCGTATCTTACTTCACACCGTGAGAGAGTCAAGCATTTTTTCAAATTCTTTTTCTCTCTTCCCGACTCGCTGTGTGACTTTCGTCTCACTCCGTGTCGGTGGATGCGCAGTATAGGGGGTTGAGAAATTAGCACAAGCGTTTTTTGCAAAAAAACTTCCAACCGCACAAATAACGAGCATTCTGCATAGATACTCAACGATCTTGTCTAATATTTCGGGTTGCAGAGGATCTTTTCATGATGAAACACCTGACTTCTGCATTAAAAGATCGCCTATTTCTTTGTGATTTCGGTTACTGATCTTATCTCTCTTGGTTCTTTTTCCTCTTTCTACCTATATAAAGATGAAAAAAAAGAGCAGAACGATGACGAACTGCTCTTTTGGTCTTTGCTTTTTATTTGGGGTACTTCAGGTGAAGTCTTGGAAAAGTGTTTCTTCTATATATAGAAGAAAAGATCAGAGCATCCTTGCCCTTCTCTTTACGACAGATTAGTTAGGGGTATATCTAAATGTCGTTATTGTTCGATGACGCATTGAGCTCGTAAGAGTGGAGCATGCTTGCATTCCCAATGGCGTCATCTTCGAGAGGAACTTAGTTCTTCAATACTTTTACGGTGTAGCTACCATCTTTTTGTTGGTATAGACCGTGGATGTCGGTTTCGAAACCTGGGTAATGCGCACCGATCTCACAAAGCATCTCTAGGAAGTCCAGCACAGGGCGAGACTCTTGAGTCACCATTTCACCAGGAAGTACTAGTGGCACACCTGGAGGGTAAGGAAGGATCATGTTCGCACTTACGCGGCCAACCATTTCTTCCAGTTTGATTTCTTCTACGTTACCGCGAAGCTCTTCTTGCCATGCTGCGTGTGGTGTTACTTTCATTTCTGGAAGTACATCGAACGCTTTGTACATTAGCTCTGGTAGGTTGTATTTCTTAGTTAGGTCATGAATTGCTTGTGCTAGTTCTTGAACGCGCATGCCTTCATAGAAGCTTGGGTCTTCGTTGTATAGCGAAGGTAGGAAGCTCTTGATGGTTAGGTTCAAGTCGTAGCCACGTTTAAATTCAGTTAGACCGCGTAGCAATTGCATTGCTTTTGATTTGTCGATACCGATTGAGAATAGGAACAACAAGTTGTATGGACCTGTTTTCTCTACCACGATGCCGCGCTCGTCTAGGAATTTAGCCACCAGCGAAGCAGGAATACCTGATTCTTCTAGTTCGCCTTCTTTATTCATTCCAGGAGTCAATAGCGTTACTTTGATTGGATCAAGATACATGTGGTTGTCATCCATGTTCTTGAAGCCGTGCCATGTGTCGCTAGGGTCTAGTTTCCAACATTCTGTGGTATCGATGTTTTCTGGTTGCCATACATCGAAGAACCAGCTGTCACTTTCTGCTTCTAGACGTTTGATCTCTTTACGGAAGCGGATTGCGCGATCGATAGAGTCTTGCATCAACTTCTTACCAGTGTTGCCGCGCATCATTGCCGCTGCAGTTTCAGTAGAAGCAACAATGCCGTACTGAGGTGAAGTTGAAGTGTGCATCATGAATGCTTCGTTGAAAGATTCTTTATCAAAGTCACCTTTCACGTGAATCATTGAAGCTTGTGAGAACGCTGCCAACAGTTTGTGTGTTGATTGTGTTTCGTAGAACACTTTGCCTGGCATCGCTTCACCACTCATACCACATTTACCTTCGTAAATTGGGTTGAAGTTAGTGTAAGGCACCCAAGCACTGTCGAAGTGAATGTGTTTACAATCTAGCGATTCTTTGATGAATTGTGTGTTGTACAACAGACCATCGTAAGTTGAGTTAGTCACTACTGCGTAAGTTGGTGCTGTTGCACCTGGTGTTTTCGCCACTTTCTCTGCAATGACATCTCGGCTGAATTCGCTTTGTGGAATACCACCAAGGATGCCGTATGCGTTACGAGTTGGGCGGAAGTAGATTGGTGTCACGTCGCTCATCATCATTAGGTGAGTCAGAGATTTGTGACAGTTACGGTCAATCAGTACTGTGCTGCCTGCAGGCGCTGAGTACATACCAACGATTTTGTTCGATGTAGACGTACCGTTAGTTACGATGTACGAGCTGTCTGCATTAAATGTACGTGCGATGTATTCTTCTGCATCTTTATGTGGACCTGAGTGGTCTAGTAGAGAACCTAGCTCAGGCATTGAGATCGATACGTCCGCTTTAAATGTGTTTGGACCGTAAAAATCGTAGAAGATGCTACCAGCAGGGCTTTTCTGGAATGCAGTACCGCCCATGTGACCTGGAGTACAGAAGGTGTATTTACCTTCTTCTACGTATTTGAATAACGCTTTAGTGAATGGAGGCATGATGGCATCTTTGTATGCCTCAGTCGCTTGGTTGATTTTGATAGCGATGTCGTCAGCCATACCTAAAGCGTACTCGAAGAAGCTCACGTTTAGACGTAGGTCTGTTAGTGAAATGTCTAGAGTAGACTGTTCGTTAGCAAATGCGTGAACAGGCAGTTTTTCGTTGATTTGGCTGATACGTTCACATAGCTCTAGTGAGTATTTATCCCAGTCGAACAGCACACCGCAAATGCGTGGGTTCATCTCAATCATTTTGATCAAGTCTTTATCATCTACTGGGTAAACCACTTCGTAGCCCGCTTTCTCAAGAGCAGCGTGAAGTTGACGAACTGGCTCTTCTTTAAAGAACACACCCATGTGGTTCAAGATAGCGAATATATTCATTTGGACATCTCCAAGGCGAATGAGGGCGCTCTTTGCCATTTACAGGCAATGAGTAAGGTGAGCGCCGCGTGAATTTGGGTTTTATGGGCTGGCACCGTAGTGCCAGCGTTTTGGGGATTAGTTGCTTGCTTGGGCAGGCATGTCTTCAGCGTGCATTTTCACGTACTGAGCAAGACCTGCTTTTTTGCTGTAGAACATCAAGATAACTAGAGACACGATGAAGGTTGCTGTTAGCGTACCGCCCTCTGCACCTGCTAGTGCGATGAAGCAGAACAGACAAGCCACACCAGAGAACAACATTACGAAGCCGTTGCGTGTTGTCATACCTTCGAAGCGAATCAAGTTAATGCTTGAGTAGAAGTAAGGCAGCATTGTTAGTAGAACTGCGTCAGTCGTTAGCTGGTTGAACAGGTCTGATGCGTGTGCTGTTTTAGAGCTGAAGAACATCAGTACAACCATCAGTGCAGTCATCTTGATTGACGCAAGGATTAGACCTTTCTTAGGCACACCGTTTTTGTCAGTTTCGCCGTAGATTTTAGGGAAGTTGCCATCGCTTGCTGCACGTTTACCAGCCTCGCCCACCAGCATCATCCAAGAACCTAGCGAAGTGAAACATGCTAGTGCTGTGAATGCTGATACGAATGGTGCAGTCCAGCTACCGAATAGCTCAGTGGTTGCCAATGCAAATGGCGCACCTGATGCCGCAACTTCTGACGCTGGGAACATGCCGCTGATCATTTGAGTTGATAGGATGTAAATCACACCTGCGATACCAGTACCTAACATAGTTGCTAGTGGTACAGTACGTTTAGGGTTTTCTACCATACCCGTCGATACCGCTGCTGATTCCACACCTACGAATGACCATAGACAGATAAGAACCGCTGTTACTACCGCGTGGCTGTCAGTGCCTGCTGATACGTTCCAGTTTTGGCTGTAAAGCGCAGTATCGAAGTGCGTCCAACCAAATGCAGCTGTACCAACAACTGGGATAAGGATAAGAACTAAACCAAGCGTACATAGACGGCTTACCCAGCTACCACCAAGTAGGTTGACGAAAGTGAAGATCCATACCGATGCAATCGTCGCAATACCTGCTGGAATTGGGTTATTAAGCACAGGGAAGAATACTGAAAGGTAAGAAACACCTGTAATGGCAATAGCCAGGTTACCAATCCAGTTCGCGTGGTAATAAAGAACGCCCGTTTGGAAACCAAATACCGGAGACACTTCGCCAGCATAAGCGATAGGACCACCTTCTTGTGGGTTTTTGGTTGCCAGACGAGCGTAAACGAACGCCAGACTCAGTGCACCGACCAAACAGATCAGCCAACTGAAGATGGAAACAGAGCCTACAGAGGCAAGACTAGAAGGTAATAGTGCAATACCACTACCCATCATGTTACCGGCTACGACACCCGTACAGGCAATAAGGCCGATTTTTTTCGCATTCGATGACATAACATCTCCAAATCTATTCTACTCGAGTCAACATGACTCAAACTGAATGGTTATTAGCGAGATGCTATGAGGAGGAACCTTCTCGACCTCGCTAAATTTCGAAGTGAAGACTACGCCCAAAAATCGGGAAAAAAATAAACTTGGTGTTATCAATAAAATGATTAGTTCATCAACATCAAGTTGAGATAAACATGATAAACACAAAAATATAAAACTATATTATTCATACGGTTATAAGAAAAACATCAAACCTTCTACCGATAGATAAACTCTCATCAACTCGTTGGTCATCGCGATAAAAGTTATCAACCTCTATCAACTTCCCCATCCCGAAGGGTTAATTCCCTGAAGTGTTGATTCCATAAATCTCTCCCTGATCGCGCTTCTTGACCCAAGTCAATATTCATCTCGCATGCAAGAAGGCACCAAAATCATTCTCGCCACATAACTCATCCAGACACTTCATACAATCAATAGAGATAGAAATAGAAATAGAAATAGAAATAGAAATAGAAATAGAAATAGAAATAGAAATAGAAAAGCAAAGCGGGTATGTATTCCCGTTGCAAGCTTGCGTTGTTAGCTCCTTCGTAAGTCATTGCCCCACCGCCCCACCGCCCCACCCTTTTCACTTTTCGACAGCGACAAAAAAGCCCCTCATCGAAATGAGGGGCTAGCATTAGGCTGACGTTGAGTCCGAGAGAATTAAAGCATTCGAACGACAGAAGGGTGAACGGCGCGATACATGGCGTAATCAATCGCCTTCATGTTACTTGGGAAGACCAAGTTTTCGCACAGCAGGTATGTCTCAACCGACGTATCAATATAGAAAGCTTCACTGTAAGACTCACTGGCTAAATCCAGATCACCATCCAATTCGGCGTGCTTACCGCGAATTACATAGGAAAGCACTGAATCACGTAACCTCAATGCCTGTCCGAGATGCCGCTTGGCTAACGCCATGTCACCAATGATGGTTTCGTGCAGGGCTAAAGCTTCATAAATTCGCGGTTGAATTGGCCCCACCATCATTTTCACATTAGTCTCTAGTGCTTCACTGAGCTGCTGCATTCGCCCTTTCTTCAACTCGTGTGAGAAATCAAGTGCCTTTTGTACATGGTAAGCAATCAACAACTCAGCTTGAACGTAAGCATTATCCGGCTCGATTTCTAAAATGTTTTCCATCAAGTCGATACCTTGGCGGAATTGTTTAGTATCAGAGACATTAAGGTAATGGTTAGCCTGAACAAACAACTCCAACGCGTCGGGATTCATTGGCATTCCCGCCACCAGCATCGTAGATTTCAATTTGGCATCCGACACTTTCAGCACTTGCATCAAATCCAACGACGCTTGTTGAAGCACTGTCTTTAAATGACTACTGGTTAACGCGTATTGACGACTAAACAACACTTTTTCAGATGAGTTATTGCGATATTCCACCTCTAAAAAGCTGCCACCGTCATTCTCACGAACTCTCACCACAACCGATTTACCAGGTACAATGCCAGAAGTAAACGACGCCTTCTTTAGCATGACTCGGTAATCACTGACTTGAGCAATGTCGGACATCAACTTTTGGGCGAATCCGTCTGCCAAATCGTAGCTTAATCCTTCATTCGTAAAATTATCTTGAAACTTGAACTCAATCAGATGGGTATCGATGGCTTGGGTAATACGCACTTCCGATTGCTTGTAGGTAAACACGCCCATCACTACGACCAACATACTGATCCAGATGAAGTTCATAATTCCCAATCGCCAAGGACTGATTTTGTTTTTGCTCTGAGGGGCTTTTTTCTCTTTTGACATCTCGCAGACCGCGCGAGTTAGAGGACCGGCAGGAAAGGTAACGGCTGGTGCTATAGGTAGACAATCCTCTTCCGATTCTTCAACCGAAGGTGGGATCTCTTCATTTTGCCGACTTGTGACAAACTCTTCATGCGTCATAGCAACCACGTTCGCTACCAGCTTATAGCCACGCTTGGGCACCGTGATAACGTAGTTGGTATTTTCCTCTCGACCGTCACGTAGTAGCTTACGCAACTCAAAGATGGATTGAGTCACCACTTGATCGGTCACAATCGCTCCAGCCCAAACGTACTGAATCAATTCCTCGCGGTTGAACACCTCATTCGCATGCTCCGCTAAGAAGTGCAAAAGATTAATTAAGCGTGGCTCAACAGTAACTTCCCTATCTTGTCGATACAGCTTATTTTCATCAACGCTCAAAACCCAGTCATTGATTTGAAAATAGACTCCAACCATGTATGAAAACTCTCGTATCTACAGACAGCGTTACGGTAGGAATCAGACAATGGTCGATTCCTACAAGTAACTAAAGGCAAGATTATAGGTGGGAAAGCAGCGTGTACCTAGAAAAGCAAGTCGCCAAAAATGCAAACTTAAGTTAAGTGATTCAAGAATGAGACTACTCAAGTGCTGCAAGGATAGAGCAATGTGTGGCGTCATCGTCTGTATGACCACAACAAGCATCATTAATCTTCTTCAAAGCTCGGCGAATTTTCGTCAGCTCGTTAATTTTCCCATCAATCAGCTCTAACTTGGCAGAAGTAATGGCTTTTACCTCTGCACAGCTGTGTTCTGTCGCTTCTAACTTAATTTCTAACAGGTCTTTAATTTCATCCAGACTCAAGCCAAGATCTTTACCTTTGAGGATAAAGTGCACCTGCTTTTGATTCTCTTCATCATACAAGCGGTAGCCTGACTCACTTCGTCCTGCGGGTTTTATTAGCGCGTTTTTCTCGTAGAAACGCAATGTATCGGCAGTCACACCACAACGTTTTGCCAGTTCACCTATCTGAAACATAACTTTCCCTATTAACTATCTCGTTACTTTTAAAGCTAAAGAACGACTTTTTTGCAATTATTTTTGAGATGCCAAACGATTGCGCGAGCTTTTTTGTAATAAATTGGTTAGAATACGCGCCATCAAATGTGGAGACTGTTTTCTAACCAGAAAACACCCTGCAAAGGTCTTTACCAAAACTGGCCAATATTTTACCCCAAGAGGTAAAAACAAGTTCATTTTTGGCAAACATCTTTAACTCCGTGAATTTGAGGAAAATGGAAGCATGAATAACGCTCGTCCTATTCGCCGTGCGCTTATCAGCGTATCAGACAAAACAGGTATTGTTGAGTTTGCGCAAGCTCTTGCTGAGCGCGGTGTCGATATCCTATCTACTGGTGGTACAGCTCGCCTACTTGCCGAACAAGGCATCGCCGTAACCGAAGTCTCTGACTACACTGGTTTCCCAGAAATGATGGACGGCCGCGTTAAAACGCTTCACCCAAAAGTTCACGGTGGTGTGCTTGGTCGTCGTGGCCAAGATGATGACGTGATGGAAAAGCACGGCATCAACCCTATCGATATGGTTGTCGTAAACCTATACCCATTCGCAGAAACCGTTGCCAAAGAAGGCTGTACACTAGCCGACGCTGTTGAAAACATCGATATCGGCGGCCCAACAATGGTTCGTTCTGCAGCGAAAAACCACAAAGACGTGACTATCGTTGTTAATGCAGGTGATTACGGCCGCGTAATTACAGAGATGGACGCAAACGACAAATCTCTCACTCTCGAAACTCGTTTCGACCTAGCTATCGCAGCATTCGAGCACACAGCATCTTACGACGGCATGATCGCAAACTACTTCGGCACTATGGTTCCATCTTACGGTGAGAACAAAGACGGTGATGAAGAGAGCAAATTCCCTCGTACGTTCAACCAACAGTTCGAGAAGAAGCAAGACATGCGCTACGGTGAGAACAGCCACCAAGCAGCCGCATTCTACGTTGAAGCAAACCCACAAGAAGCATCCGTTTCTACTGCTCGCCAAATCCAAGGTAAAGCCCTTTCTTACAACAACATCGCAGACACGGACGCAGCGCTTGAATGTGTGAAAGAGTTCAACGAGCCAGCATGTGTAATCGTAAAACACGCAAACCCATGCGGTGTTGCTCTAGGTAAAGACATCCTAGAAGCGTACAACCGTGCTTACCAAACTGACCCAACATCTGCATTCGGCGGCATCATTGCATTCAACCAAGAACTGGATGCTGAAACAGCAACCGCTATTGTTGAGCGTCAATTCGTTGAAGTGATCATCGCACCTTCTGTTTCTGCTGAAGCGATTGAAGTGGTTGCCGCGAAGAAGAACGTACGTCTACTTGAGTGTGGCGAATGGACAACGAAGACAACTGGCTTTGACGTGAAACGCGTGAATGGCGGTCTACTGGTTCAAGACCGCGACCAAGGCATGGTAAGCCTAGACGACCTAAAAGTGGTTTCTAAGCGCCAGCCAACAGAAGAAGAGCTAAAAGATGCACTGTTCTGCTGGAAAGTAGCGAAATACGTGAAATCTAACGCGATCGTTTACTCGAAAAGCGACATGACTATCGGTGTAGGTGCTGGCCAAATGAGCCGCGTTTACTCTGCGAAAATCGCAGGCATCAAAGCTGCAGACGAAGGTCTACAGGTTGAAGGTTGTGTAATGGCATCAGATGCATTCTTCCCATTCCGTGACGGCATCGACGCGGCTGCAGAAGCGGGCATCAAGTGTGTTATCCAACCAGGTGGTTCTATGCGTGATGACGAAGTTATTGCAGCTGCAGACGAACACGGCATGGCGATGATCTTTACCGGTATGCGTCACTTCCGCCACTAATCCTCTCGTCTTCACTGGGACGATAACTGCGTTGACGGCGTTCACTTATCCTAATCACATAGCATACTATGCTCATAGGAATAAGTTCACTTGTCGCCTTGTCCTCGTCCCATTGAATTAGAGAGGCCATACTCAGGTCTTTGCGAAATATCTGAGTGTGAGCAAACGGTATTTATAAGATTAAGGATTTTCATATGCGAGTTTTAATCATTGGTTCAGGCGGTCGTGAACATGCGCTAGGTTGGAAAGCGGCACAAAACCCAAATGTTGAGACTATCTTCGTTGCACCAGGCAACGCAGGTACAGCACTAGAGCCAAAACTAGAGAACGTAAACATCGATGTAGAAGACATCGCTGGCCTTGTTGCTTTCGCCAAAGAGAAGGCGATTGAACTGACTATCGTTGGCCCAGAAGCACCGCTGGTTATTGGTGTGGTTGATGCGTTCCGCGAAGCAGGTTTGCCAATATTCGGCCCGACCCAAGCAGCAGCACAGCTTGAAGGCTCTAAAGCGTTTACTAAAGACTTCCTTGCTCGTCACCAAATCCCAACGGGTGCCTACGCGAACTTCACTGAAATCGAGCCTGCACTGGCTTACGTGCGTGAGCAAGGTGCGCCGATTGTGGTGAAAGCCGACGGCCTTGCGGCTGGTAAAGGCGTGATTGTGGCAATGACGCTAGAAGAAGCCGAAGACGCAATCAAAGACATGCTAGCTGGTAACGCATTTGGTGATGCTGGTAGCCGTGTAGTGATTGAAGAATTCCTGGACGG
Source organism: Vibrio sp. 2132-1 (assembly GCF_033344315.1). Lineage (NCBI taxonomy): Bacteria > Pseudomonadati > Pseudomonadota > Gammaproteobacteria > Vibrionales > Vibrionaceae > Vibrio > Vibrio sp. 2132-1. Next base: position 9,735 of record NZ_JAWPON010000030.1, read on the forward strand.
TGAAGAAGCAAGCTTCATCGTGATGGTTGATGGTGAGAACGTTCTGCCAATGGCCACCAGCCAAGATCACAAGCGCGTAGGCGACAAAGATACAGGCCCTAACACGGGTGGCATGGGGGCATACTCGCCTGCTCCAGTCGTGACACAGGAAATCCACAACCGCATCATGGAAGAAGTGATTTACCCAACCGTACGCGGCATGGCTTCTGAAGGTCATCCTTACACAGGTTTCCTATACGCAGGCCTAATGATCGACAAAGACGGTACACCTAAAGTGATTGAGTATAACTGTCGTTTTGGTGATCCAGAAACGCAACCGATCATGATGCGTATGCAATCCGATCTCGTTGATCTATGTTTAACTGCGATTGACCAAAAACTGGATCAAGTGGAATCAAAATGGGATCCACGAGCATCGATTGGTATCGTGCTAGCAGCCGGTGGTTATCCAGCAGCGTACAACAAAGGCGACGTTATTTTGGGTCTGCCACAAGTTGAAATTGAAGGCGAAAAAGTCTTCCATGCTGGTACAGATAACAAAGATGGCGACATCGTGACAAACGGTGGTCGTGTTCTTTGTGCAACCGCACTTGGCAACAGTGTATCAGAAGCGCAGCAGCGTGCTTACGAGCTTGCAAAACAGATCAGTTGGGATGGCATGTTCCATCGCAACGACATCGGCTACCGTGCAATTGCACGTGAGCAAGAAAAATAAAAACAACATAAGTTGGCTAAAAAACAAAAGGCGCACTTAGCGCCTTTTTTATTGTTCTTGTTCGACAGAATTCGAAGCAATGTTTATTCAGAGATCAACTTTGGCCGAGAAACACAATCAAAGTCATCGTCATTGAGCATCAACAGTTCATCGACCATTGCTTTGTTTCGTGACTGCTTGCCGACAAAAGCCACATAACTGTCTACCGATGAGAGACGCTCGATAATAAATTTTGGCGGCGTCTGATTAAACTCGAGTGTCGAGAACACCTTACCTTTGCAGGTTTCAAACGATTGACCATTCCAATAACCTTGAATAAGGCTCTGATTGTTACGAGACTGCGCCTTAACCGATGCCACTACGTCATTCGCTTCTGCTTTGTAGCGCTCTAATTGGTCATGCTGGAGTGGTAAGACTTTACGGTTAACACGATATTGTTGGTAAACCGCTTCGCCATCTTTATTGAAACGGATGTGGATTTGAAAAGGCACCAACTCTTGTTTGGTATCAACTTGCTCGCCTTTTCGAATCAACTCTCGCAACTCACCTTCGTCCCAGCGATAATCACTCTGGAACCAACCATTGTCCCCCATAGTCACATAATCAGCCGCCGTACTCACACGAGTGAGTTTCTCTGTCATCCAGTACAAGCTGCTAGCATCTCCCGCAACTTTACCACCAGAAAAATGCGTGAATTGTTCTAAATTAGGAGTTTCAACCGATGAACAGCCAAAAAGGGTAAGGCTAGATAGGAGAAGTGAAGTGAGTAGATGTTTTTTCATGAAATTGCACCGAGGCAGGATACCTCGGTGCATTCTAACTTAGTTTACTGATTCTTTCAGCGCTTTACCTGCTACGAATGCTGGTACGTTAGCTGCTGCGATTTGAATCTCGTCACCAGTCTTAGGGTTACGACCAGTACGTGCAGCGCGGTGGTTTACTTTGAATGTACCAAAACCAATTAGTTGAACTTGGTCACCCTCTTTAAGTGCGCCAGTTACACCATCAAGAGTCGCTTCAAGAGCAGCTTTTGCTTGTGCTTTTGATAGGTCTGCTTTCTCTGCGATAAAGTCGATTAATTGGGTCTTGTTCATTAGGTTTCCCTTCTCATAGGTTATCGAATTCGTCTCACTCTAAAACATAAATGCCCCATCTGGCAAAGGTTTGTAAGCGATCTTTCGATTTTCTGACGTACTTTTAGCCATAATATGAGTAATAACTCACAATTTGTTACCACATACCCCCTGAAAACCCTTGCTTTCCAAGGTATTTGGACCAATTTATAAGTCACTTTTGCGGTTATAATAGCTGCAAATAACCACTATCAAACTACATTCAAGGGCAACTATGCTGCTGTTATCCATTTATATCTCTATCGCAATCGGCATTTCGTTTATCTGTTCGGTGCTGGAGGCGGTACTGCTGAGTATCAGTCCGAGCTACATTGCGCAGCTCAATCAACAGGGGCATCCCGCAGCTGGGCAATTGGCTAAGCTGAAATCAGATATCGACCGACCACTGGCATCTATTCTGACTTTAAACACCATCGCTCACACTATCGGCGCGGCCACTGCTGGTGCACAAGCTGCGGTTGTATTTGGTAGCGAAGCATTAGGTATCTTTTCGGCAGTGCTGACATTGGCGATCTTAGTGCTTTCAGAAATCGTACCGAAGACGATTGGCGCGACCTACTGGCGTCAGTTGGCACCCACTGCCGCGGTCGCATTGCGTTGGATGGTATGGGCGCTTACACCCTTTGTTTGGTTCTCAGAGCAAATCACCAAGCGTCTTGCTCGTAACCACGAAGCTCCAAAGATGCGTGATGAGCTGTCTGCAATGGCGATTCTGGCACGTGAAAGCGGTGAGTTTGCCGAGGGTGAATCAAAAATCTTAAGCAACTTGCTTGGCATCCAAGATGTACCCGTAACGCAGGTTATGACGCCACGACCAGTAGTATTCCGTGTCGATGCCACAATGACCATCAATGAGTTCCTAGAAAAACACAAAGATACGCCTTTCTCACGCCCATTGGTTTACAGCGAACAGAAAGATAACATTATTGGTTTTGTGCATCGCCTTGAGTTGTTCAAACTACAACAATCAGGTTGTGGACAAAAACAGTTGGGAGCAATCATGCGCCCAATTCAAGTGGTGCTAAACAATACTACTTTACCTAAAGTATTCGACCAGATGATGACTCATCGCTTACAGCTGGCACTTGTTGTTGATGAATACGGTACCGTGCTAGGTTTGGTAACGTTGGAAGATATTTTTGAACACCTCGTAGGCGAGGAGATCATCGACGAAGCAGATAAAAGCACTGACATGCAGGAGCTGGCTTACCAACGCTGGGAAAGCTGGAAAGAAATGCACGGCGTAATCGAAAGCCGCGATGACGATGAAGAAGATAATGAGCCGGAGAAGCAGGATAAAGAGCCAGAAGCTCAAAAGCCACCGAAACCCGACTCGAAAGAATCGTAATCAGCATTAGGTATAACAGCTTAAACGCACAAACAAAAAAGGCATCCAGTTAGGATGCCTTTTTCTATTTATTCAACGATTAAAGTGCAATACCGATGTTGCTCACACCTTCTTCACGTATCTCTTCACGCAAATCTTTAATCAAGCTGATGTCACGTTCTATCGCTTCACGCAGCGGACGGAAGATAGCCCACTGGACGTCCCACTCTTCACATACGGCTTCGTTTTCTTTCTGGTTGTCGTTAGTGATTGGCTCTGCGCCTTGTGCTTGCTCTAGATCAGCAACGGTTTGTACCGACTGTTGACTCACTTTAAGCATTGAATCAAAAAGGTAGTCGCGATCCAATAGACCATGCAGTAACGTAGACAAACCCTGACACGCGTCCATCGCTGGGTAAACGCCGTAAAAATCGAACTCATCCGCACTTGGGAACAACTCTTCTAACTTCTCCAATTGACGTTCGAAGTTAATTTTCGCGTTCTTAACTGTCAAAATTTCCCATACACTATCAAGAATCGCTCGGTAAGCACGCGGGTCAGCAAATTCTGTATTCTCACAAAACATCGCATAGTTTGGATACATGCGTTCACACAGACACGCCATAAAGGTAATTTGTTGCCAAGGTTCTAGTTTTTCTAAACGAACCTGAAGAGGATTCTTAAGCATAGTCACTCAATCATTGAAGAAAAAAACAGCGAAAGTGTACTTGATTCATCACAGGGAAAAAAGTTAATGCCGCATTCAAATCAGATTTTCCTGCTCTCAGAGCATCGCGACACCTACAAAACGTTACTGGCAGAGAAAAATCTGCCCGATCTTTGTCTCACCGACCAACCAGAAGCCGCTCAGATCGTACTAGCGGATCCACCCTTACTATCACAAAGCTTAGACGAGTTTTCACAGCTTGAATGGGTGCAATCCACGTTTGCTGGTGTCAACGCCTTAACATCCCCTAGCCTTCGTCAGGACTATACTCTAACTAACGTTCGAGGCATCTTTGGTCCACTGATTGCTGAATATGTTTTGGGTTACAGTATTGCCCATTACCGCCACTTTGCCCGATACCACCAGCAGCAACAAAACAAACAATGGCAGCCTCACCTGTACACGTCATTAAAAAGTAAAACCATGGTAATTCTTGGTACCGGTAGCATTGGGGGCTATCTGGGCAACGCCGCTAAAGCAATGGGGATAAAAACTATCGGTATTAACCGCACAGGTATCCCTACTCCAGGCGGCGAGTTTCATCAGACCTTTCATATCAATGAACTAAGTAAGGCATTTGAGCAAGCCGACATCGTTGTGAATACTCTACCAAGTACACCTGAGACGCGACAGTTACTTAATCGTCAAACGCTCAGCCAACTAAACCAGGCGTTATTGTTTAACGTAGGTCGTGGCGACGTACTGGATGAGGCAGGGTTGCTCTTCGCTCTGAAAAACCGTTGGGTAGAACACGCCTTCTTAGATGTGTTTGAGCAAGAACCGTTGTCGGTAGAGCATCCATTTTGGAAACTACCGCAAGTCACCATCACTCCACACATTGCTGCGCTGAGTTTTCCCGAGCAAGTCATCGAGATTTTTGCTGACAACTATCTACGCTGGCGCGATGGGTTTTCATTAAATTATCAAGTGGATTTCGAAAAGGGTTACTAAGAATGTCGTTAGACGAGCTATTGCAGCAAGTGAGGGCCTGCCAGATCTGCGCGGATAACTTACCTTTGGGTGCAAACCCTGTCGTGCAAGCAGCAAAAGGGGCACGCATCCTAATCATCGGTCAGGCCCCTGGCACACGTGTACACAAAACCTCGATACCTTGGAATGACCCAAGTGGTGATCGATTACGCCAATGGCTCGATATCGACAAAGACGTTTTCTACGACCCAAATAAAATTGCCATTGTCCCAATGGGATTCTGTTATCCAGGCAAAGGGAACTCTGGTGATTTACCGCCTCGTAAAGAATGTGCGCCCACTTGGCATAAAAAGATTCTTGAGCAGTTGCCCAATATAGAGCTCACTCTACTAATTGGTCAGTACTCGCAGCAGTACTATCTCACCAACAAACCAAAGACGCTCACGCAAACCGTTCAGCAATGGCAAGATTGGGAACCGGACTTTATCCCGCTCCCTCACCCATCTCCACGCAATACATTGTGGTTAAAGAAGAATCCTTGGTTTGAATCTGACGTCGTACCATACCTTAAAAAACGCGTTCACTCGATGCTTTAGGTTACCCATGATCTAATTGCTTGTTTATCTGTACAAGAAAATTAGAACATAAAACCAGAAATTATAAGTATTTGTTTATATTAAATTTTAATGTCTAATGTACAGCTAGAGTAGTAATTAGATCATGGTAGGCCAAATACTACTAGAGCTGTACAGCCTTGAGTCTCAGATAGAAAAAATGAATTTTAGGCAAAAAAATACCGGCACTGAATGCCGGCATTTGATTTCAAAAGATCTAACTTACTTGTGGTATGGCTTAGATAGCTCGTGTACCGCTTCCACAAATACGCCCGCGTTTTCTGGCGGCACATCCAAATGGATACCGTGACCTAGGTTGAACACATGACCAGTACCTGCATCACCAAAACCTTCTAGAATACCCGCGACTTCTTCACGGATACGCTCTGGTGAAGCGTAAAGCATTGATGGGTCCATGTTACCTTGCAGCGCCACTTTATCACCGATACGTGCTTTCGCGTCTGCAATGTTGATTGTCCAGTCTAGACCAACCGCATCACAGCCCGTTGCTGCGATTTGCTCAAGCCACATGCCGCCATTCTTAGTAAACAGTGTGACTGGCACGCGACGACCGTCGTTTTCACGAATCAGACCATCTACAATCTTGTGCATGTATTGCAGTGAGAACAGATTGTAATCACGAGGCGTTAGTACGCCACCCCATGTGTCAAATACCATTACCGATTGCGCACCCGCTTTAATTTGCGCGTTTAAATACTCGATAACGCTGTCTGCCAGCTTATCTAGAAGTAGGTGCAGAGTTTGTGGTTCCGCGTACATCATCTTCTTGATCTTGGTAAACGCTTTAGAGCTACCACCTTCGATCATGTACGTCGCAAGAGTCCAAGGGCTACCAGAAAAACCAATCAGCGGCACTTCACCCTTCAGGTCTTTACGGATCTGGCGTACTGCGTTCATTACGTATTGCAGTTCACCTTCAGGATCTGGCAAACCAATTTTTTCCACGTCGGCTTTGCATGTAATTGGGTTATCAAAAACAGGTCCTTCACCCGCAGCAAAACGCAAACCAAGCCCCATTGCATCTGGAATCGTTAAGATGTCCGAGAATAAGATCGCGGCATCAAGAGGAAAACGGCGTAATGGTTGAAGTGTCACTTCGGATGCTAATTCTGCATTTCGACACAAAGACATGAAATCACCCGCTTCTGCACGAGTCGCTTTGTATTCTGGTAGGTAACGACCTGCCTGGCGCATCATCCATACTGGCGTGTAATCTACCGGCTCTTTTAAAAGCGCACGCAGATAACGATCATTTTTTAATTCAGTCATTCCGTAATTCCAACTGTTAGGCTTTCTGTGAAAGGGGGTATTCTATCACTGATTTAAGTCCAATAGCTGTGTGCTTTGCAACCTGGATCAAGTTATTAACTTTTAAATCAATGCTTAATTTGCACCCAATCGGTATCAGTGTTAAAAATTTGTTCGCTAGCGAAAACTACAATTATAAACTGAGTACTTAGTACTCAGCATCTCATAACGACATCTTACTTACCCCCTCCCTCTCGGAGGGTTTTTTTTATCTATTTATCAGATAATTAGAGTCTATATCTTTCAGCGTTTGTTCGATAAGTGCTCTTGCAATCGTTCCTTTAGGCGCAACAGGCGGCATCTCATCGATACCAAACCATTGTGCATCAGACAGCTCAGTGTAGTCTGGACTTAACTCTCCGGATTCATAGTCAGCTAAAAACCCCATCATCATACTGGATGGGAAAGCCCAAGGCTGGCTGCCAAAGTAGCGAATATTTTTAACGAGAATTCCCGTTTCTTCATGAATTTCTCGAGCCACACACTCTTCTAATGTCTCACCGACTTCTAAGAAGCCAGCAATAACCGTATACATACCATTTCGATGCCTTGGATGTTGGGCTAATAAAATCTGATTTTCTTTACGTACAGCAACGATAATACACGGAAATATTCTAGGATAATGAAGGGTGCGACATTCACCACACTGCATGGCTAACTGGTTATTATTAAGAAAGTTTCTTCCTCCACACTGTGGGCAAAAGCGCAAACTTTGCGTCATGTGCCCATATTGCACAGCTTTACTTAACAACATAAATAATGGCTCAGGAAAATGCAGGCAGTCACGCAGGGATACTAAAGGTAGATCATGCTCTAAATCGGCCAAGTTAAGCCACATGACGGGCGAACCAGAATACTCACCAATGGGTCTTGCACTCGTTACTGGCAGTGATAACTGCTCTGCAGACCCGAAGGGCACAGCACCATCCACCAGCCAAATTTCACTTCCTGCAACAACACACCAGTATGCATTTATCGCGCGGTTAACATCACCTTTTCTTAACATTACACCATCCCTTTGCTTGAAGTTCGTTCATTTTACTGGCAATCTAATTTCATACTAGAGTTTATCGTTAAGTAAATGTGCACTCTAAATTCTAGTAAGGACAAGAGTTTGTAATAACTTTACTAACTTTGCTTTGCAAAGGATACGTTCGCCGATGGGCGATCAGATCATGAGGGCATGGTCATGCTAAGAAAATTCAAACAAACACAAGACCAGTGGGGTGGCTCAAGTGATGTCATTGATCACTGGTTAGAGACACGACAATCCCTGATTGTTGAATATTGTAAGCTTGCAGCGCTGCAACCTTGTTCGAAAACCAATGTTATTGAACTCCCATCTCCTTCCGAACTGCAGGATTTCTGTCAGCACCTCGTTGATTACATCTCCGAAGGCCACTTTAAAATTTATGACATGGTTATGGACCGTTGGAAAGCAACCGGCTTTGTCGTGACTAATGAGATCAATCAAACCTATGGTCAAATTGTTCTAACGACTGAACCATTATTGAACTTTAACGATAAGTACTCAGAAGTGACTGAAGATGATGAATTAAATGATTTCGATTCTGATATGTGTCTCATTGGGGAAATTCTTGAGACTCGCTTTGAAGTCGAGGACTATCTGATACAGCAAATCGCAGAAAGCCTGTCTATGCCACCTGGAGCTTAGTATTTGCAAACATTCAGAAATAGAGTGAGAGAAAAGACTGACGATCATCGTCGGTCTTTTTTGTTTCTAGCTTTATCGAAAATCCCACCGGAAGAACAAAGTAGTATAAAAACTAAAAAGGCACCCGAAGGTGCCTTTTTCTTAAGCTTTTAACGATTACTCGTTATATGACTTACTCTTCAGAAGAGAAACCAGCGTTTAGAAGTGCCGCTAGGTTATCCGTTGCTTGCTCAGCAGAAGGACCATCTTGCGCTTCAGAACGTTTAGCTTGACGCTCTTGGTGGTATGCGAAACCAGTACCAGCTGGGATCAGACGACCAACAATTACGTTCTCTTTCAGACCACGTAGGTCATCACGCTTACCAGAAACCGCAGCTTCTGTTAGTACGCGAGTTGTCTCCTGGAACGATGCCGCAGAGATGAACGACTCAGTCGCTAGAGATGCTTTAGTAATACCTAGTAGTTCACGTTCGAAACGTGCAGGCTCTTTGCCTTCAGCTTCTAGGTTACGGTTAGCAATCTTAACTTGTGAGTACTCAATCTGTTCACCAGGTAGGAACTCAGAGTCACCAGAGTGAGTAATAGTACACTTACGTAGCATCTGACGAACGATAGTTTCAATGTGCTTATCGTTAATCTTAACGCCTTGTAGACGGTAAACTTCCTGTACTTCGTTAGCAATGTACTGCGTTACCGCGTGTACGCCACGTAGACGTAGGATGTCATGTGGAGACTCTGGACCATCTGCGATCACATCACCACGTTCAACTTTTTCACCTTCGAATACGTTCAACTGACGATGCTTAGGAATCATCTCTTCGTAAGCTTCACCGCTTTCACGTGTGATCACTAGGCGACGTTTACCTTTCGTCTCTTTACCAAAGCTCACAGTACCTGTGTGCTCAGCAAGGATTGCAGGCTCTTTCGGCTTACGTGCTTCAAATAGGTCAGCAACTCGTGGAAGACCACCGGTGATATCTTTGTTACCGCCAGACTTCTGAGGAATACGTGCTAGTGTTGCACCAACACCTACTGCTGCGCCATCTTCGATGTTCACAATCGCTTTACCAGGTAGGAAGTAGTGAGCTGGCATATCAGTACCAGGGATCATTACATCGTTACCTTGCTCGTCAACAAGTTTGATAGCTGGACGCATATCTTTACCTGCTGAAGGGCGAGCTGCTGGGTCAGTTACTTCGCTTGAAGATAGACCAGTTAGGTCATCAGTTTGACGAGATACTGTTACGCCGTCGATCATATCTACGAACTGGATGCGACCTGCTACCTCAGTAATGATAGGTAGTGTGTGCGCTTCCCAGTTTGCAACTGTTTCGCCAGCTTGAACTGTATCACCATCGCCTTTGCTTAGTAGCGTACCGTAAGGCAGTTTGTGCTTCTCTTTAGTACGACCAAACTCATCAACGATAGTTAACTCTGTCGCACGAGAAGTGATAACGATCTTACCGTCATCAGCCAATACAGATTTAGCGTTGTGTAGCTTGATAGAACCGTTGTTCTTAACTTGAACACTGTTCTCTGCCGCTGCTGTCGATGCCGCACCACCGATGTGGAACGTACGCATCGTTAGCTGTGTACCTGGCTCACCGATAGACTGAGCAGCAATAACACCCACTGCTTCACCTTGGTTCACTAGGTGACCACGTGCTAGGTCACGACCGTAACATTGTGCACAACAACCGAAGTCAGAATCACACGTTACTACAGAGCGCACTTTCATGCTGTCTACTGAGTTCTCTTCCATGATTTGACACCATTTCTCATCGATCAGGGTGTTACGTGGAATAAGAACGTCTTCAGTGCCAGGTTTTAGTACGTCTTCAGCAACAACACGACCAAGAGCAAGCTCAGAAAGTGCAACTTTAACATCACCACCCTCGATGTGAGGCATCATGTCGACACCTTCGTGAGTGCCACAGTCATGTTCAGTTACAACAACGTCTTGAGCAACGTCTACTAGACGACGAGTTAGGTAACCCGAGTTCGCTGTTTTCAGTGCCGTATCCGCAAGACCCTTACGAGCACCGTGCGTTGAGATAAAGTACTGAAGTACGTTTAGACCTTCTTTAAAGTTCGCTGTGATCGGCGTTTCGATGATTGAACCATCTGGACGCGCCATCAGACCACGCATACCCGCAAGCTGACGAATCTGTGCTGCAGAACCACGAGCGCCCGAGTCCGCCATCATATAGATGCTGTTGAATGACTCTTGCTGTTCCTCTTCACCGTCACGGTTAACTACCGTTTCAGATGAAAGGTTTTCCATCATTGCTTTCGCAACACGGTCGTTGGTCGATGCCCAGATATCGATAACTTTGTTGTAGCGTTCGCCCGCAGTAACAAGACCTGATTGGTACTGTTCCTGGATTTCACGTACTTCTTCTTCCGCTTCTGCGATTTCAGTGTACTTAGCTGCAGGTACAACCATATCGTCGATACCAACAGATACACCAGAAAGTGCCGCGTATGCGAAACCTGTGTACATGATTTGGTCAGCGAAGATTACTGTGTCTTTCAGACCTAGTTTACGGTACGCCTCGTTAAGTAGGTTAGAGATTTGCTTCTTACCTAGCTTTTGGTTAACGATGCTGTACGGTAGACCAGCTGGCACGATTTGCCATAGCATTGCACGACCAACAGTGGTGTCTACCATCTTGGTTTCTGTAGTGCTGTTGCCATCTTCGTCTACAACAGTTTCTGTAATACGTACTTTAACGCGTGCGTGAAGCTCAGCTTGTTTAGTGCGGTATGCTTTCTCAGCCTCTTCTGGGCCAGAAAGGTACATGCCTTCACCTTTCACGTTGATCTTTTCACGAGTCATGTAGTACAGACCCAATACAACGTCCTGAGAAGGTACGATGATCGGATCACCTGACGCTGGCGACAGAATGTTGTTTGTCGACATCATCAGAGTACGAGCTTCAAGCTGTGCCTCTAGAGTTAGAGGTACGTGAACCGCCATTTGGTCACCATCGAAGTCCGCGTTGTACGCCGCACAAACAAGTGGGTGTAGCTGAATCGCTTTACCTTCGATCAGTACTGGTTCGAACGCCTGGATACCTAGACGGTGAAGTGTCGGTGCACGGTTCAATAGTACTGGGTGTTCACGGATTACTTCGTCTAGGATATCCCAAACGACCGCTTCTTCACGCTCTACCATTTTCTTAGCAGCTTTGATTGTAGTCGCAAGACCACGAGTCTCTAGCTTGCTGTAGATGAATGGTTTGAATAGCTCAAGTGCCATCTTCTTAGGAAGACCACACTGGTGTAGACGAAGGTATGGACCTACTGTGATTACAGAACGGCCAGAGTAGTCTACACGTTTACCTAGAAGGTTCTGACGGAAACGACCTTGTTTACCCTTGATCATATCAGCAAGAGATTTCAGAGGACGCTTGTTAGAACCTGTGATCGCACGACCACGACGACCGTTATCTAGTAGCGCATCAACAGACTCTTGCAGCATACGTTTTTCGTTACGTACGATGATGTCCGGAGCAGCTAGCTCTAGAAGACGCTTCAAACGGTTGTTACGGTTGATCACACGACGGTATAGATCGTTAAGATCAGAAGTCGCAAAGCGACCGCCATCTAGAGGTACTAGAGGACGTAGATCTGGCGGAAGTACTGGAAGTACAGTTAGGATCATCCACTCAGGGTTGTTACCCGATGCGATGAACGCTTCTACCAGCTTAAGACGCTTAGTTACTTTCTTACGCTTAGTTTCAGAGTTTGTTGTCTCTAACTCTTCACGCATTTGTTCTGCTTCAGCGTGCATATCCATAGAACCTAGTAGGTCCTTGATAGCTTCCGCACCCATCTTAGCAGTGAACTCGTCGCCCCACTCTTCTAGACGATCTAGATACTCTTCTTCAGTAAGCATCTGACCTTTTTCTAGATCAGTCATACCAGGCTCTGTTACTACGTACATTTCGAAGTACAGAACGCGTTCGATATCACGTAGAGGGATATCCATTAGTAGACCGATACGAGACGGTAGCGATTTTAGGAACCAGATGTGAGCTACTGGTGAAGCCAGTTCAATGTGGCCCATACGGTCACGACGAACTTTAGTTTGTGTAACTTCTACACCACACTTCTCACAGATAACACCACGGTGCTTCAGGCGCTTGTACTTACCACAAAGACATTCGTAGTCTTTAACTGGACCAAAGATACGCGCACAGAACAGACCATCGCGTTCAGGTTTGAACGTACGATAGTTGATCGTTTCAGGTTTTTTAACTTCACCGAAAGACCATGAACGGATCATGTCTGGTGAAGATAGACCGATTTTGATTGCATCAAATTCTTCGGTCTTATGCTGTGCTTTTAGAAAGTTTAATAAGTCTTTCACAATCAGCTCCTGTAAGGAGTTAAAAGGAGCTCACTCGCTAAAGTGAGCACCTTCTTCCAAATAATCGCTTTGATTCTCTCGACTTTCATCAAGAGAGAAAAGGATTACTCTTCGTCTTCTAGCTCGATGTTGATACCTAGCGAGCGGATCTCTTTCAACAGTACGTTGAACGATTCTGGCATGCCAGGTTCCATGCTGTGGTTACCGTCTACGATGTTCTTGTACATCTTAGTACGGCCGTTAACGTCATCCGACTTAACCGTTAGCATTTCTTGTAGCGTGTAAGCAGCACCGTATGCTTCTAGTGCCCATACTTCCATCTCACCGAAACGCTGACCACCGAACTGAGCTTTACCACCTAGTGGCTGCTGAGTTACTAGGCTGTACGAACCAGTTGAACGAGCGTGCATCTTGTCATCAACAAGGTGGTTCAGTTTCAGCATGTACATGTAACCAACAGTTACAGGACGCTCAAACGCATCACCTGTGCGACCATCAAACAGTGTTAACTGACCTGATGTTGGTAGATCTGCTAGCTCAAGAAGTGCTTTGATTGACTCTTCTGGAGCGCCATCAAATACAGGAGTCGCGATTGGTAGACCGCCACGCAAGTTCTTGATCAGAGTACGTACTTCATCATCAGATAGAGAAGCAATGTCTACTTTCTGGCGAGTGTCGCCTAGATCGTAAACTTTTTGTAGGAACTCGCGGAATTTCGCTAGTTCTTGCTGCTCTTTAACCATCTGGTTGATCTTGTCACCGATACCTTTCGCTGCCAGACCTAAGTGTACTTCTAGGATCTGACCGATGTTCATACGCGAAGGTACACCCAGTGGGTTAAGTACGATGTCTACAGGCTGACCTTTCTCATCGTATGGCATGTCTTCAACAGGGTTGATCTTAGAGATTACACCCTTGTTACCGTGACGACCCGCCATCTTATCACCAGGCTGAATGCGACGTTTAACCGCTAGGTAAACCTTAACGATCTTCAGTACACCAGGTGCTAAATCATCACCTTGAGTGATCTTACGACGCTTAGTTTCGAACTTCTTATCGAAGTCGGCTTTTAGCTCATCCCACTGCTCAGCAAGTTGCTCAAGCTGAGTTTGTAGTGCGTCATCTTCTAGCGTTAGTTCTAGCCACTTCTTACGATCAGTTGTGTCTAGTTTCGCTTCAGAGTAACCGCCTTCAATCAATACAGCTTTAACACGGTTTAGAAGGCCGCCCTCAAGAATCTGGAATTCTTCAGTTAGGTCTTTCTTCGCTTCTTTAAGCTGCATCTGTTCGATTTCAAGCGCACGCTTGTCTTTCTCTACGCCATCGCGAGTAAAGACTTGAACGTCGATGATCGTACCTGATACAGAGTTAGGTACACGTAGTGAAGTATCTTTAACGTCAGATGCTTTTTCACCGAAGATTGCACGTAGTAGCTTCTCTTCAGGCGTTAGCTGAGTTTCACCTTTAGGCGTTACTTTACCAACTAGGATGTCGCCACCCTTAACTTCAGCACCGATGTAAACGATACCTGACTCGTCTAGTTTAGATAGAGCAGACTCACCTACGTTTGGAATATCCGCTGTAATCTCTTCAGAACCAAGCTTAGTATCACGCGCCACACAAGTCAGTTCTTGGATGTGGATAGTCGTGAAACGGTCTTCTTGAACTACGCGCTCAGATACTAAGATCGAGTCTTCGAAGTTGTAACCGTTCCAAGGCATGAACGCGATACGCATGTTTTGACCAAGCGCTAGTTCACCAAGGTCTGTTGAAGGACCATCAGCAAGAACGTCACCGCGTGATACAGGCTCACCTGGCATCACACATGGGCGCTGGTTAATACATGTGTTCTGGTTAGAACGTGTGTATTTAGTCAGGTTGTAGATGTCGATACCAGCTTCACCTGGTACTAGCTCTTCTTCGTTAACTTTAACAACGATACGAGAAGCATCTACTGACTGGATCACACCACTACGTTTAGCAACTGCAGTTACACCTGAGTCAACTGCTACGTTACGTTCAATACCAGTACCAACAAGCGGTTTGTCAGCTTTTAGTGTTGGAACTGCCTGACGTTGCATGTTCGCACCCATCAATGCACGGTTCGCATCATCGTGTTCTAGGAACGGGATAAGCGATGCAGCGATAGATACAACCTGGTTTGTCGCAACGTCCATGTACTGAGCGTGCTCACGAGGGTGTAGACCAGATTCACCTTTCTGACGAGCTGTGATCAGCTCATCTGCAAAAGTACCATCTTCGTTTAGCTTAGCGTTCGCCTGTGCGATAACGAATTGGCCTTCTTCGATTGCAGATAGGTAATCTACTTCGTCTGTTACTACGCCATCTACAACGCGACGGTATGGTGTCTCTAGGAAACCGTACTCGTTACAACGCGCAAACGCAGATAGAGAGTTGATCAGACCGATGTTTGGACCTTCAGGCGTTTCGATAGGACATAGACGACCGTAGTGAGTTACGTGTACGTCACGTACTTCGAAGCCAGCACGTTCACGAGTTAGACCGCCAGGACCCAATGCAGAAATACGACGCTTGTGCGTTACTTCTGATAGCGGGTTGTTTTGGTCCATGAACTGCGAAAGCTGTGAAGAGCCAAAGAATTCTTTAACTGCCGCAGAAATTGGCTTCGCGTTGATCAAGTCTTGAGGCATGATTGCGTCAAGATCGCCTAGGCTTAGACGCTCTTTAACTGCACGCTCAACACGTACTAGACCTACACGGAACTGGTTCTCAGCCATTTCGCCTACAGAACGGATACGACGGTTGCCTAGGTGGTCGATATCGTCCACTTCGCCCTTACCGTTACGGATCGCGATCAGCTTCTTCATCACTTCGATGATATCAGTTTCATCAAGTGTGCCTTGCTCTTGAGCATCTTCACGGCCGATAGAGCTGTTGAACTTCATACGACCAACAGTCGATAGATCGTAACGCTCTTCAGAGAAGAATAGGCTTTCGAATAGAGCTTCTGCAGCTTCTTTTGTTGGCGGCTCACCAGGGCGCATCATGCGGTAGATTTCTACCAATGCAGAAATACGATCAACCGTGCTGTCGATACGTAATGTTTCTGACATGAATGGACCGTGGTCTAGATCGTTCGTAAATAGAACTTCTAGCGCTTTGTGGCCTGCCTGAGATAGGTTCGCTAATGCTTCCAGGCTGATTTCCTGGTTAGCGTTAACAATGATCTCGCCAGTTGCTTCATTGATGTAATCTTTAGATGCAACTTTACCAACGATGTACTCAACTGGTACTTCGATGTGATCAACGCCATCTTTTTCTAGTTGGCGGATATGACGAGCTGTTACGCGACGACCCTGCTCAACGTAAACTTTACCATTTGCTTCGATGTCGAATGACGCAGTTTCACCACGTAGACGATCCGGAACCAACTCCATCAATAGAGTTTGGTCTTTCACTTCGAAGTTCACTTTCTCGAAGAAGATATCTAGGATTTCTTCTGTCGACTTACCTAGTGCTCGAAGGATGATCGATGCTGGTAGCTTACGACGGCGGTCGATACGAACGTACAAGTTATCCTTAGGATCAAACTCGAAATCAAGCCATGAACCACGGTAAGGAATAACACGTGCGTTGTATAAAACTTTACCTGAAGAGTGGGTCTTACCCTTATCGCTGTCGAAGAACACGCCTGGGCTTCGGTGCAGCTGGGATACGATAACCCTCTCGGTACCGTTGATTACGAAGGTACCATTGTCTGTCATGAGCGGAATTTCACCCATGTAGACTTCTTGTTCTTTAATGTCTTTTACAGTACCTGCTGGCGCGTCTTTATCAAAGATAACTAGGCGTAGTTTTACACGTAGTGGCTTTGAGTAAGTTACACCGCGGATTTGACATTCTTTAACGTCAAAAACTGGCTCACCAAGACGGTAGCTAACGTATTGCAGCTCAGAATTGCCGTTGTAGCTCTGAATCGGGAATACAGAACGGAAAGCGGCTTCAAGACCGTATTGACCTTCAGGATCCTGTTCGATAAATTTGTCGAACGAATCGAGCTGGATCGATAGCAGGTATGGAATGTCCAAAACTTGTGGACGAGTACCAAAGTCCTTACGGATGCGCTTTTTCTCGGTATAAGAGTAAACCATGGGGTTCCTCAGCTCGCTGATAAGTGACCCAAACTGTCCGCCCGCTCCTAGTTACTTAAGGGGGGTAAGGGACAGTGACTAATATAGCTGTTTACTGTAGTGACATTTCATTTCGTAAGAATGAAATGTTTTTTGCATGGATATCAGGCGCTTAAACAGCGGGAAAATTCGCCTATACCCTACAGCGCAAAAAGGCCGGTGGTTAAAAAACCACCAGCCAATTAGCCGTTAGGCTAAGAAACTATGCAATAATTACTTAACAGCAACAGTTGCACCAGCTTCTTCTAGCTGAGCTTTAAGAGCTTCAGCTTCTGCTTTCTCAACACCTTCTTTAAGAGGTGCTGGAGCGCCGTCTACTAGAGCTTTAGCTTCTTTAAGACCTAGGCCAGTTGCGCCACGTACTGCTTTGATTACAGCAACTTTGTTACCGCCTGCAGCTTCTAGGATTACGTCGAATTCAGTTTGCTCAGCAGCAGCTTCGCCTGCAGCAGCGCCGCCAGCTACAACAGCAGCAGCAGCAGAAACACCGAATTTCTCTTCCATTGCTTCGATTAGTTCAACAACTTGCATTACAGACATTTCTGCAACTGCGTCTAGGATTTGCTCGTTAGTAATAGACATAACAATTCTCTTTTAAGTCAACAATAAGTTTATTAAGCAACCAGTAAAAAGCAAGGCTTATGCCGCTGCTTCTTGTTTTTGATCGCGGATAGCTGCGATAGTACGCGCCAGCTTGCCAGCCGAAGCTTCTTTCATGCACATCATTAGGCGTGCAATTGCTTCGTCGTAAGTTGGTAGTGTTGCTAGTACTTCAGCGTCAGTTAAAGCGCCTTCAAATGCAGCAGCTTTGATCTCGAAATCTTTGTTCTCTTTAGCGAAGTCTTTGAAAAGACGCGCTGCAGCACCTGGGTGCTCATTAGAGAATGCGATTAGAGTAGGACCAGTGAAAGTGTCAGTTAGACACTCGTACTCAGTACCTTCAACCGCACGACGAGCAAGAGTGTTACGAACAACTCTCATGTAAACGCCAGCTTCACGAGCTTGTTTACGTAGAGAAGTCATCGCGCCAACTTGAACGCCACGAGAATCAGCTACAACTGCAGAAAGTGCACCACTGGCAGCTTCGTTGACTTCAGCAACAATTGCTTTTTTGTCTTGAAGGTTTAAAGCCATCTTGGATTTACTCCTGGTTGTCGTTACACCACTCACTATCATCACGACAGTGAGAGCTATTGAGGTGCTTCCCCAGAAGAAAGTTAACTATATTACATAGAGCTTTCTGTCAGTTCGGGCACCATCTACGTAGGATAATTAAGTTTGCTTTTACACAAACACCTACGGTCTTGGACGGAGACTGGGTCTTAATTCATTTCGAACTAGGAGACAGTTCAAAGAACCAAAGTTCAGCCCCAACCACAAATATTAGGCGCAAAATTATACACTAATTTTGCGCCTAAGCAAATAAATTATGCTTGAGTGTTCAGGCTAGCCTGATCAACAGCAACACCAGCACCCATAGTAGTAGAGATGCTTACTTTCTTCAGGAAAGTACCTTTCGCTGAAGATGGCTTAGCTTTCTTCAGAGCAACTAGAAGTGCTTCTAGGTTCTCTTTGATCTGCTCAGCAGAGAAGTTTGCTTTACCGATAGTAGTGTGGATGATGCCGTTTTTGTCGTTACGGTAACGAACCTGACCAGCTTTAGCGTTTTTAACTGCTTCAGCAACGTTAGGAGTTACAGTACCAACTTTAGGGTTTGGCATAAGACCGCGAGGACCTAGGATAGTACCTAGTTGACCTACAACGCGCATTGCATCTGGAGAAGCAACAACTACGTCAAAGTTCATTTCGCCTTTCTTAACTTGCTCAGCAAGATCTTCCATACCTACGATGTCTGCGCCAGCTTCTTTAGCTGCTTCAGCGTTAGCACCTTGAGTGAACACTGCAACGCGGATTTCGCGGCCAGTACCGTGAGGTAGTACAGTTGCACCACGTACGTTCTGGTCAGATTTACGAGCATCAATGCCTAGGTTAACAGCAACGTCTACAGACTCAACGAATTTAGCAGTCGCTAGTTCTTGAAGAAGAGCAACAGCTTCGTTGATTTCGTATTCTTTAGTTACGTCAACTTTTTCGCGGATTACGCGCATGCGCTTAGTTAGTTTTGCCATCTTATTAACCCTCTACCACTAGGCCCATTGAACGAGCAGTACCAGCGATAGAACGCTTCATCGCTTCGATGTCAGCACCAGTCATATCAGCAGCTTTAGTTTCTGCGATTTCTTGGATTTGAGCGTCAGTTACAGTACCAACTTTTTCAGTGTTTGGACGACCTGAACCAGACTTAACGCCAGCAGCTTTCTTAAGAAGAACAGCAGCAGGTGGAGTCTTAGTTACGAACGTGAAAGAACGGTCGCTGTATACTGTGATAACTACTGGAGTTGGTAGACCTTTCTCAATAGATTCTGTTTTTGCGTTGAACGCTTTACAGAATTCCATGATGTTCACACCGTGTTGACCTAGTGCAGGACCTACTGGTGGACTAGGGTTAGCCATACCAGCAGCAACTTGTAGCTTGATGTAAGCTTCAACTTTCTTAGCCATGATAATTCCTAAGTTTGGGTACAAACGCTAATCGCGGATCAGCTCCCCGTTTGTGTAAGAAACTTTTTACTTCACTTGAAGTAAAAAGGCGCGAAATTATAGTCATAATCCGCGCCTTATACAACCCTAAAAAGGTGATTTTTTATACTCTTTAACGAAGAGTCTTAGTCCAGCTTTTCAACCTGACCAAATTCAAGCTCAACTGGTGTCGCACGACCAAAGATCGATACAGACACTTTCAGGCGGCTCTTCTCGTAATCCACTTCTTCAACAGTACCGTTGAAGTCAGCAAATGGACCTTCGTTAACACGTACCACTTCACCCGCTTCGTACATTGTACGCGGACGAGGCGCTTCACTCGCTTTCTCAAGACGATTAAGAATCGCGTCAGCCTCTTTATCCGTGATAGGTGCCGGACGGTCTGAGGTACCACCAATGAAGCCCATGACACGCGGCACACTGCGTACTAGGTGCCATGATTCATCGTTCATAATCATCTGAACAAGGACGTAACCTGGGAAGAACTTACGCTCAGATTTGCGACGCTGACCCGCGCGCATTTCCACTACTTCTTCAGTAGGAACCAGTACTTCACCGAATAGCTCTTCCATGCCGTGCATTTTGATATGCTCGCGCAGAGATTGAGCTACACGACCTTCAAATCCAGAGAAGGCTTGAACCACATACCAGCGTTTTTTTGGAGCTTCACTCATGAATAAAAACCCTCTATACCCCAGTTGCTAGAGCTACTAGACGAACCATAATTCCGTCAATACCCCATAGCACTAGAGCCATTACAATACTTACAGCTAAAACGATCAGTGTTGTTTGCATGGTTTCTTGGCGAGTAGGCCAAACAACTTTACGTACTTCCATACGAGATTCTTTTGCAAAACTGATCGCTGCTTTACCTTTAGTCGTTGTTGCTGCAACGCCTAAGGCAGCTGCAATAAGAACAACAACGCCTGCAGCACGAACCACTACAGACATTTCACCATACAGGTAATTACCCACAACAGCGGCAGCTGCCAATACGAAAGCGGCTACCCACTTAAACGTATCTGCTGCGTTTGAGCTATCAGGAGTTTCAGCATTATTTGCTTTCATAAAACCAACCTGTTACAAGTCTTAATATAGACGACAACAACCCCGCTGTTGCAGGGCAAACTCCATATCGCTGAAAAAATCAGCGTACTCTTCTTAAGATTAAGCCTCTTTGCTTAATCTTGCTCTGCGCCCAACCCACTTCTGAACAAGAAAACAGCAAAAATAATGTTGAGTGCAGAAAAAGGGCATCAAATGATGCCCTTTTTGCTACTGGTTCGTCAAATCTAATTCAAGATTTTCCGAAAGCATCGCTAATTCGCTATGAATTAGTCGAAGATCTTAGCAACAACACCAGCACCTACTGTACGGCCACCTTCACGGATCGCGAAACGTAGACCTTCGTCCATTGCGATTGGTGCGAT
>NZ_JAWPON010000308.1:0-719 GCF_033344315.1 Vibrio sp. 2132-1
GGTAGAACTGACGACCGTCAATCTCCTTCTTACCATCGGTGTATACATTAACTGGGCAGTCGTGCATAAAGACGATATCTAAGTCTGAGTTGTAGCCCAACTCCCATCCACCGACTTTACCATAACCGATCACGGCAAAGCCTTTGCCTTCACGGTCTTTCACGTGTGTTGGCTCGCCGTATTTTTCAGACACTTGAAGCCACGCTTGGCTGACCACCGCTTCAACAATGGCTTCTGCTAGATAAGTTAAGTGGTCACTTACTTTCATGACTGGCAGCACGCCAGCGATATCCGCCGCCGCGATACGCAAAATACAAATCTGCTTAAACTGACGCAGCGCTTCCATTTGCTGCTCCATATCATCTTCGGGAATACGGGCAAGGAAATCGCGCAATTCAGTGCGATAGCTATCGAGTGGAATTGGGTTGTACAGCTGTTGAGGATCTATCAACTCATCCAGAAGGATTGGATAACGAGACAACTGTTCGGAAATCATCGGACTTGCGGTACACAAGCGCACTAACTGCACCAATGCGGCCGGGTGTTCATCCAACAATTCTAAGTACGTCGTGCGCGTGCAAATATTGTGCAGTAAGTGCAGTACTCGCGGTAAACCAAACTGTGCATCAGGGTGGGCAAACACCGCGTCAAACACTTTTGGCATCAAGCGGTTTAAGACTTCTCGCCCACGGGGGCCGAGCGTTTTCTTGGCCAAGTCG
>NZ_JAWPON010000309.1:0-717 GCF_033344315.1 Vibrio sp. 2132-1
AACGCCGTAAGACCATCATCCTGCTTGATAACATCATCCGATACTGTTTAGACGAGCTTTTTAAAGGCTTTTTCGACTATGATGAGCTCGCAGGCTACGCGATGAAAATGACGCGTGATGCAGAATACGACTTGCGTAATGAAATCGAATACAGCTTGCTAGAGCAAATGTCAGCAGGTGTAAACCAACGTTTAACCGCCATGCCAGTACGCTTTGTGTATGAGCGTGAAATGCCGCAAGAGATGCTCGACTTCTTGTGCAGCAAACTAAGAATTTCCAATTACGACAACCTAATTCCAGGTGGACGCTACCACAACTTCAAAGATTTCATCGCTTTTCCAAACGTCGGGCGAGAATACCTCGAAAACAAACCAATGCCACCAATGAAGTGTGCAGACTTTCAAGGTTACGCCAACAGTTTCGAAGCCATCAAAGCCAAAGACATTCTACTCTACTACCCTTATCACACCTTTGACCATATTGGTGAATTGGTTCGCCAGGCATCCTTTGACCCGAAAGTGCTCAGCATCAAAATTAATATCTACCGCGTAGCCAAAGACTCTCGCTTGATGAACTCTTTGATTGATGCAGTGCATAACGGCAAAAACGTTACTGTAGTCGTTGAGCTGCAGGCGCGATTTGATGAAGAAGCAAATATTGAATGGTCAAAAGTTCTGACTGAAGCTGGCGTGCACGTCATCTTTGGTGCGCCCGGTT
>NZ_JAWPON010000310.1:0-717 GCF_033344315.1 Vibrio sp. 2132-1
TTCTACTGGGCTATCCACCATCAACTTTTGGATATCACGCCAAAGCATACTCATCACAACCAGACTTAACGCAATGTTGGATAGCGGGAATGCAATCCAAATGCCTGTCACACCCAACAGTTTTGGCATGATGAACAAGAACGGCAGTTGGATAAGCATATTGCCCACCGTCACAAACATCGCCTTACTGCCTTTGTTGACCGATTGATAGTAAGCCCCTGCTACCACTAAGAAACCATCCAGAAACAGTGCGAACATGTGGAGACGAATTCCCACCACAGCACTTTCGATAAGCTGCTGATCCGCATCATTAAAGACGGATACGAGCTGGTACGGGAAAATGTTCATCAATACCACGAACACAACACCACCTAAAACCGATGACCCCATAGCAATTTGTAGCAACTTACGAATGTTATCTTGATTTCGTGCGCCATGGTTGTAGCTCACCAAAGGCTGCATACCATTGGCAATGCCTTCCGCCACGAGATAATAGACCGTCACAATATAACCTAAAATGGCGTAAGCGCCGATCAAAAGCGGGCTGCCGTATTGTGCGAATAATGCGTTGTGCAGAGCTACCATCGTAGATCCATAAGCGTACATAAGAAAGCTGGATGTCCCGATAAGCACAATTTTAGGAATAGCATCCAATTGCACTTTCAACTCTCTGAATGTTAGACGTAACTTCGCTTTAGGAGAGAAGAAGTAGCCCAC
>NZ_JAWPON010000311.1:0-717 GCF_033344315.1 Vibrio sp. 2132-1
AGCAGAGCATTTTCGTTCATGGTTTTACGGTAAGTTTGGTAGTAATCGTCTTCCAACCAAACCAGTAAGCCTTGTTGTTTAGCATCGTCTAAAGACATCAACGGCAGAGGCTTTGTGGTCGCTTCATCAATTTTTGCCGCGATGCCCGAGTCGTGAGGTGGAATGATTTGCGCGCCATTTTCCCAATACACTTTGAAGCCGTTGTATTCGGGTGGATTGTGGCTAGCGGTTACAACAACGGCCGCTGCAGCATTCATTGTGCGTACACCAAAAGCAACAATAGGCGTTGCCGCGACTTGGTAGGTTAGGTAAACCTTGATACCGAGTGCTGTTAAGACAGAAGCAGTGTCGTGCGCGAACTGTTTAGAATCTGGTCGGCCATCGTAACCAATAACAACGCCGCGACTCGCTGCATCTTGTACTTGTTCAAGTAAATAGTGGCCGAGACCTGTGGCAGTTTCTTGAATCACCAAACGGTTCATTCGGTTTGGACCTGCGCCCACTTTGCCACGAAGACCCGCGGTACCAAAGGCAAGACGGGAGCCGAAGCGGTCAGAAAGTTCTTGTTCATTATTCGTATCAACGAGGTGCTGAAGCTCTTCACGAGTTTTAGGGTCAGGATCTCGCGCTAGCCATTGAGTAATTAGTGCTGTCATATCTTTCATTCCTTAGCAGGGGGAGCCTACTTGTTTGGACACTTTTTCTGAAAAAGTATCC
>NZ_JAWPON010000312.1:0-717 GCF_033344315.1 Vibrio sp. 2132-1
GGTGACTCTGCATGTTACGAAGCGATGGTATTAATGGCGCAACCATTTTCTTACCGTTACCCACTGGTTGATGGTCAGGGCAACTGGGGTGCGCCGGATGACCCGAAATCTTTCGCGGCAATGCGTTATACCGAAGCGAAACTGTCGAAGTTTGCAGAAGTATTGCTTGGTGAGTTAGGTCAGGGCACTGTGGAATGGCAACCAAACTTTGATGGCACGATGAAAGAGCCTCAAATGTTGCCAGCACGTCTACCTCATATCTTGTTGAATGGCGTAACGGGTATCGCGGTTGGTATGGCGACAGATATCCCACCTCACAACGTTCGTGAAGTGGCTGACGCAACTATCCATCTGATCGACAATCCGAAAGCAGAATTGCCTGAAGTTATGCAGTTTGTGAAAGGTCCAGATTACCCAACAGAAGCGGAGATCATTTCGCCTCAAGCGGAAATTGAAAAGATCTATCGCAACGGCCGTGGCAGCATCAAGATGCGTGCGGTATGGCATAAAGAAGGGTCAGACATCGTCATCACGTCGATTCCGCATCAAGTGTCTGGCTCGAAGCTGCTTGAGCAAATCGCAAACCAAATGCGTGCGAAGAAGCTACCGATGGTAGAAGATCTTCGTGACGAATCGGATCATGAGAACCCATCTCGCATCGTAATCGTGCCACGTTCGAATCGCGTTGATTGCGATTTGCTGATGAACCACTTGTTT
>NZ_JAWPON010000313.1:0-716 GCF_033344315.1 Vibrio sp. 2132-1
CTACTAGAACAATCGGTTCAGCCCATTCAATGCCGCTACACGATAGGCTTCGGCCATGGTCGGGTAGTTGAAGGTAGTATTCACGAAATATTCAATCGTATTGGCTTGGCCTTTCTGTTCCATGATGGCTTGACCAATGTGGATGATTTCCGCTGCACGTTCACCAAAGCAGTGAATGCCGAGAATTTCCTTGGTTTCACGATGGAACAAAATCTTCAAACTGCCAACATCTTTGCCTGCAATTTGCGCCCGAGCCAGATGTTTGAATGAAGAGCGACCGACTTCGTAAGGTACTTTCGCCGCCGTCAGTTCTTGTTCTGTTTTACCAACAGAGCTGATTTCTGGAATGGTGTAGATGCCTGTTGGGATGTCTTCAATCAGATAGTTTTCAGCCTGACCTTTGGTGATCGCTTGTGCGACAAAGCGTCCTTGGTCGTAGGCTGCGCTCGCAAGGCTAGGGTAACCAATCACATCACCCACTGCGTAAATGTGCTCAACCGCCGTTTGGTAGTTGCGGTTCACTTTAAGCTGGCCGCGAGAATCCGATTCTAGACCGACGACATCCAAACTGAGTTTGTCGGTGTTACCGGTTCTGCCGTTCGCATACAGCAAACAATCGGCGCGCATTTTCTTGCCTGACTGCAGGTGAATAATGACGCCATCTTCTGTGCCTTCGATTTTCTCGTAGGTTTCGTCGTTACGAATGACAACGCCAC
>NZ_JAWPON010000314.1:0-715 GCF_033344315.1 Vibrio sp. 2132-1
AAACTCAATCCGGTGAGGTGGTGTATCAACACCTCACTTTGAGATTCGGATTGCGCGGAGAGCAAAGCGTTTATCAGTTTGAGCTTTCCGAACAAATGCAATACTGCTTAGATTTGTTCAGCCTTTATCTCGCCTTACGACAAACTCAATTTCAATTAGAAGCTTTTCATCCAGATTTAATCAGCAACGTCGTCGTGCCAATTCGTGTCGATGCACTGCTGTGGGATCCGGGCGTGTATTTTCTTGAGCAGATGGTTCAGTTTCACTCAGCCGCTTTCCAGCATGTAATCCCATCCTTACAAGCAGATGAAACATTGTGCCTTCACGAACGCATGGAAACGCTTGTCGAAAAACTGAAGGAAAATGCGTTTGCATTGTGGTTTGAAGTAGCCACATCCCAAACGCATTTTGAGCGTATTGCTGAGTTTGATCCAGATATGATCAAACTCTCGGTAACGATAGAGAACAAACAAGATCAACACTCATTTTTACCCATTGCGCGATTTCTAAGAAAACACAAATACCAGTGGGTTGCTGGTCGCGTTGCAAGCCAAGTCGAACTCAACCGCTATCGACTGCTCGGTGCAAGTTATTACTTTGGTTACTTCAGTGACATCCCTACTTCCCTGTCTTTCCGTTCCTTTGATGAGGAATAGCTGAAACCCAACCCTCATGCCTAAACTAAAAAGCGCGAATGATTCGCGCTTTTTTACTT
>NZ_JAWPON010000315.1:0-715 GCF_033344315.1 Vibrio sp. 2132-1
TGGTGGATGACGCGATCGTTGTACTAGAAAACGTTGACCGTCACATCAAAGAAGGGGAATCGCCATTCCGAGCTGCAATCATTGGTACGCGTGAAATTGCGGTTCCAGTTATCGCGATGACATTGACGCTAGGTGCAGTGTACGCGCCGATCGCATTGATGGGTGGTATCACCGGTTCACTGTTCAAAGAGTTCGCTTTGACACTGGCAGGTTCAGTATTCGTATCCGGCATCATCGCTTTGACACTATCACCAATGATGTGTTCAAAGATGCTGAAAGCGAACGAGAAGCCAAGCAAGTTTGAGCAAAAAGTTCACCATATCCTTGATGGCATGACCACTCGTTACGAAGGCATGTTGAAAGCGGTAATGGCTCATCGTCCGGTTGTTATTGCGTTTGCAATCATTGTATTTGCAAGCTTACCGATCTTGTTCAAGTTCATTCCTAGTGAACTTGCACCTTCGGAAGATAAAGGTGTGGTTGTACTGATGGGTACGGCGCCTTCGAACGCGAACTTGGATTACATCCAAAACACCATGAACGATGTAAACAAGATTCTGTCGGATCAACCAGAGGTAGAATACGCGCAGGTATTTAACGGTGTTCCTAACTCGAACCAAGCGTTTGGTCTAGCGACACTTAAACCTTGGAGTGAGCGTGAAGCCAGCCAATCTGAGATCACCAAACGTGTTGGTGGATTAGTTGCAAGCGTCCC
>NZ_JAWPON010000316.1:0-714 GCF_033344315.1 Vibrio sp. 2132-1
TGCTTGGTTAGCGTTGTTCGAAATCTCATGCGCGGTGGCTGTCATTTCCGTCATCGCTGCGGCAACTTGCTCGGTTTCTTCACGTTGACCGCCAGCGAGTTCGTCGACTTGAGAGGCGCGTTGCGACATGTTGTTGGTTTCTGCGACGACTTCTTCACCAACTTGAGTCACGCTCTTGATGATGCCCTGCAGGCTTTCAACAAAGATATTGAAGTTGTGCGCTAACTGTTTGAACTCAGGTACGTTGGATTCGTGCATGCGTGCTGTAAGGTCGGCATCGCCTTGCGCGAAGGATTGGATCGAAGCATCAAACTGTTCGATTGGTCGCATGATGCTACGATTCACAAACACGGCGAAGATAGCAACCACGGCAGCGATAGAAACACAGAACAGCGCAATGGCCACTAGAGTCGTGTTGAGCGCGTCATGGGCTGAAGCTTCCATTTCTGCAATGACGGCATCAATGTCATCGGTGTAGAAGCCGGTACCGATCATTAAATCCCACTCAGGAATGAACATTGAGTAGCTCAATTTCGGTAGCGCCTCTGTTTGTCCTAGTTTCGGGAAGTAATAGGTAGTGAATTCACCCGTTTTGGCGTTTTTCAGCAAGTCTTGAATCAGGTAATTACCTTTCTTGTCTTGCAGGTTATAGAAGTTTTCACCGATGCCTTTGTCGTTCTTGCCGACCACAACACGGACGCCTTTGGAGTTGTA
>NZ_JAWPON010000317.1:0-714 GCF_033344315.1 Vibrio sp. 2132-1
ATCTCGTACTATTTAACTAGTTCATGATAGCAGCATCACGATTTAAGCAACTGATCACACAACCTATTTGTGAATTTGGGTATAAAAGTATCAATACTCTCATTTACTAGGACGTAACTAATGAAAAATTCTTTCGACCACAACATGCCCAACAATGAAGGATATTTTGGCGAATATGGTGGCAGCTTTGTCCCGCCAGAGCTTGAGCAAATCATGCGAGACATTAACGCCGCTTACGAAGAATGTTGCCAAGATCCAGAGTTCAAAGACGAGTTAGCTCGCCTTTATAAACACTTTGTCGGTCGACCTAGCCCTATTTTTCATGCAGCGAATCTATCTAAGAAATACGGTGCCGACATTTATCTAAAGCGAGAAGACTTGAACCATACTGGCGCTCACAAAATTAACCATTGTTTAGGTGAAGCCATCCTTGCGAAGAAAATGGGCAAAAAGAAACTGATTGCGGAAACTGGTGCTGGCCAGCATGGCGTGGCATTGGCGACTGCTGCCGCTTTGGTTGGATTAGAATGTGACATTTACATGGGCGAAGTCGATATCGCCAAAGAGCATCCGAACGTTGTCCGTATGAGAATCCTTGGTGCTAACGTGATTCCTGCCACGCACGGACGTAAAACGCTGAAAGAAGCCGTTGATGCTGCCTTTGAAGCGTACCTAAAAGATCCAGAAACTCAGCTTTATGCCATTGGTTCCGTA
>NZ_JAWPON010000031.1:0-28185 GCF_033344315.1 Vibrio sp. 2132-1
ATTTGATCACATGACAAGATGTGCATCTACCTTAAATTTATGATTTTTATCAAAATCATTAGGGGATTCCTCAGCACGGAGTTGGAACAAAACCTCGCTGCTGAACTTTCTGACCTAGGGTATGGCATTGGCTTTTCCGATGAGAGCATTCGTCGCGGATTTAAACTGTATAAAGAAATGATTGAAAAGCAGAAAAAGCGTTACCTTAATGCTTAAACTCGTAATAGGGCAGAAGCAATATAGAACAACCTGTCAGATTTTATCACCCTCAGGAGACCAAACTGACAGATTGCATTCTCACTAATTCACACAACCCAATACATTCAGATACACTTAACCTCAAGTAGCTCATTAAAATCGCTGAAATAATTCTCCAGCTCTAGCAACTTTACATTCCCTGGTCGCTCTGAGTACCGCTTTGTACGTGCTCCAAATTCTATTGTTCCTTTCCCAAAGCGCGTATTAATGCAGTCGATTGCTTTGCTTAATTTATGGTTATTAACATCATGTTCAAATAGATCTGCTTGCTTGTGCTCTGCGTCGATTAAACTAGTAAGGCCAACTCCAACTTTATAAATGCGCGTTTTTGTCGGTTGAGTAGGAATAAGGTCACCCTGAATAGCTCTCAACGTCTTTAGACCTACAGAGGTATCGCATACACCGTAACTTAAGTGTATGCTCCGGCTAGCCTTAAACTGCTCCTGAGGATCGTCATGTATGGATGTGGACACAAATGCTGTTATAGCCAGGGCTTCTGATTTTTGCGCTCGTAACTTAAAAAATGCTTCTGCAAGGTGAAGAGATAATTCCGACATTATGGACTCCCTTGATTGTAAGCGGTCCCGGTATGAGCTGGTGGACCAAATTTGTTGCTTCTTAGGTCGTGTGTCGTTCCAATTGTAGACAGGTGTGCCATTTAACTCATGGACCGTGTTGGCGACGGAAATCGAAAAGGCTTTTTGCATTTTTTTAGGATCTTGGCGAGCTAAATCTAACGCGCTATAAATGCCCATATGAGAAAAGTGTTTAGATAGCTTCCTGCCTACGTTCCAAACCTCTGAAACAGGTACCTTTTCTAATGTCTGAATCAAATTGTCTTTACTAATGACAAATACACCGTTACTACCCTGAAGTTTTTTGGCTGCAAACGAAGCCAGTTTTGAAAGAGTTAAACTAGGACCAATCCCGACTCCTGTAGGAACCCCCGTTGTTTTCCAAATGTGTTCACGCCAACGCCAAGCTTCGCTTTCCAGGTCAATGCCATTCTTCAGTAGCTCCGTAGTCTCCACCCAAGATTCATCGACGCTGTAATGAAAAATGGGTAGCCCCTCGGAAACATCTATAAGTGATTGCTTAAAGTTCCTAGATATCTGCCCTAAGGTATTAAAATTACACTTAAATATTGCGCCATGATGCATGGCAACTTTAGAGTCGATTTCCCAAATAGGAGAGAACTTGGGTATCCCAAATTCCTTTATATTTGCTCCGGCAATACTAATACCTTGGCCTGCTGACACGAGTACTGGTTTCCCTTTTAAACCAGGATGAAATTGAGCACTACTGTGCGCATAAAATCCCGTTCCGTCTATTAGTGCGAATGATTTAACGGCCACGAAGTTCTCTCCGGTAAATTCGGATAGCCATAGAGACACAGCCGTAAATGCGAATTTCGTCACTTGATGATAGATAAACAGATCTGAACTTTGGGTTGTCGCTGTATGCTTTTTTCAGTCTTTTGTTCAACCTCTTACATACCAATTCACCATTTAAAGCCATGATAACGGGATGATCTTCTTTAAATGAGAGGCTGCGGTTAAGGAGTAGCAAATCTCCGTTATCAATGATTGGTAACATAGACTTACCGTTTGCACGCATCAATACACATGTATGTTGTTGCTCAGGAGGTATTAATAACTCATGAAGGTCGAACTCTTTCAATGAGTTATGTATAGGTATCGAATGGCCTTTTCTGTACCAATGAAAACGAGCAGATACAACGCCTTGAACTACAATATCTTCTTGCTTTTGTATCTCTTGAAATGACACAAGAGCGTTTTCGCCAAGGTATTCAACCAAAATACAGTCGTTTGCTTCAGGTTGTAGGCTTGAGTCAACAAGCAGGTAATCGCCATCTGAAATACCGAAGTAAGGTACATCTTGATGAGCAACAGTTAATTTGGTTGCGCTAGGATGATGAACTAGCTGTTTTGACAATGACAGGGATTTACGGACACTCCCGCTTGTTGGGTCTTCAAAGCCTGTTATGCCGCAATTTATTGACTGATCAAATATTTGTAAAACACCCATTTTAAAAACACGTCTGACTGCTGTATGTATATACAGTAATTATATATCCAGCTATGTACTGGTGCAATGTAAGGAAGAGCATGAGCTATTGGGATGGTTAGATGGCCTGGTGCACATCTGTGAACCATAGGTTTTTGAGTATACGATTCATGAGCAAGGAGAGACACTGTAATTGCACTATAGATTCGAGTAGTAAGGTATAAGCCCGGTGGTATGGTAAGGTTTTGTAGCACCATAATGCAGCGTTAAAAGAGAAAATGGAGGCTTCATTGAGCGTAAAAAAAGACAATCACTTTTTACCTGAGATGTATCTAAAAAATTGGTGCAACGAGCAGGGTAAGGTATTCCACTATAGGAAAGTTGTTCAACACGAGAATGTGCCATTATGGAAGGACTACTATCCATCAGCGATCGGTTACCATACACATTAAAGCAACTCAGTGGTCTGAGATGAATAGTATCGATATCATAAATTACATACCAATTTGGGAACTATTCTTTAAAAGCTTTCTACTTGAGTTCAAGTTGATGTGATTTAGGTTTCAATGTGAACATTTAACTAGCCATAATGGCTTTTCTGGCAGTTAAAGCGTAAATCGGCATTGTTGATAATGATAACGTATTGAAAATATTGATATAATCATATTTTTATAGTGTAAGTATGATCCTATGAGATATGAATCTGCCCCTGTTACCCCAGAAGAAAGACGAGAAACCACAAAAGAGCTCTTCGCTCGTCAGCAACGAGAGCGTAGAGCTGAATTAACTCCTTCAGCAAGCGATGAAAAAAGATGGGCAGAAAATCGTGAGAGGGTTCTTAGAGATAGAGAAAAAGCAGGGTTAGGACCTACTTCTCTAGGATTGAATGCTCCTCAGCTTCTCAGTGACTCAATAGGATTACAGTGTTCACTTGGGGATGAAATGGCTAAAAACCACCAGCATGTGTTAATTACAGATTTAGAGGATGCACATAAAATATTACATAACGTTTGGCTGGAGTCTGGTAAGGATGTCGCTGCTATCGCCTTGAGCATTAACACCGCTAAGTCTTGGTTCAATCACACAGAGCCTATGTTTAATGCGATATCAATTGCTAAACAGTTTGGCGATCTAGGCGTTAAAGCTGATTTGGTAGAAAGTCGAGGTAAATTATTTGTCGCATTTTCAGGGACAAACGAGAATGGCAAAGTGCTACGGCATGCGTTTGTCAATGGTACTCGGCTTAATATGAATGGTAAGAAGTACCCTCTAAATTCATTTAAGTCGGTGCAAGCAGGCTTTAGTCCTCAATCTAGAACTGCAAACTTCAAGGGTGCGGGTGCCTTAACCTTTGTGGTGTCCGCTAGTCTAGCCACCAGCGACTTAGTTTTTAAAGACGACTATCACTTAGTGGATTGGTTTGGCAATGTAGGTGCCGATATGTTCAAATTCATGTTGCAAACAGCAGCTGGTGAAGTTCTGTTATTTGCTACGGCAGCTCTGGGAGCTCCCGTAATGGTTGGTGCGCTATTTGTTACAGCAACATATGTCTTAATTGAGGTTGTTTGGGGTGAATACAAAGTTTCTAATCAAGTCGTAAGGATGCTTGAGAATGTCACATAAAACAAGATTACGTTTGGCTGGTATCTTTGTTCTTTTGTTTGGGATAATTTGTTGGGGCTATCCATCTTATGTAGTCTATAGAGACTATCTTGAACTATTGAATAAAGCTGACACTGTTCAGCTATCCGTTCTAACTCTGTGGGTGCCGATTGGATTATTAGGGGCGTTAGGTTGTATTTTTTTTATGGCCCCAAAAGCTATGTTGTGCGGAAAAAAAATTAATGAAGTTTACTCTCAAAGCGCAATGCAGCTAGCTAATAAAATCTGTGTTTATTTTGCCTTGGCTGGTGTAGCCTTTGCCGCTGGCTGGACGTATCACTCAATTGACCTCTTACAAAAGTATGGGTATGTATACAGTCGAGATTTAACCAATATCACTCCTACGGGAATACATTTGAAATACGTTAGAGCAACTCATTGACCAAGAACGTCTCTAATCCTCACTAAGAACTCTTCTAACAAGCGTAAGCTTACTACTTACGCTTGGTCTAATTCCTTCCGAGAGCTCCTCAACCTAATCGGCTATCTAGAGCATAGACACGAAACTATGAACCTCTTAGTTGACTGTGGTTGAGTATCGCGCTCATTATGCATAGAAACGAGTACAATTTGGTAACCTTAAGCTTTAAAAAATTGTTTACTAGGAGTGGTACAACATGGATAAAGAACTATCTGGGGTAGAGAAGCTTCGTGATGGGGCCAATTATCTTCGCAAAGTTATCGGTATCAGTACTGAATTTCTTAGCTCAATACAGAAAAGAATGGGGTCTCCCAAAACTCTCTTGGATACTTTTGTAAGAGTATACTTTTCTACCTTTGGTTGTATTTTGATCGGGGTGTATTTCGTGATGATGATATTAAAGCCATGGTTTGATGGTGGTGGAAATTGGTCATATGTCCAAGAAGTTTGGTCTCATTGGCAAACTCTGAATGCAGCAATGATTGCTTTTACAGCAAGCTTATTGGCGGTTTATGCAGCTAAATATCACGAAGAACAGAATCGAGAGAGCCAACTTTTAGCAGCAAGAGCATTGTTACCTCAAACTCTGTCTGACTTAACTAAATACACAACTGAGATGGCTAGCTTCTACACCGAATCAATTGAATTTTGGAAAGGTATGCCGAAAAGAACAGGTAAGAAGCCTGTACCACCGAAACTAGATTTGGCCAATACAACAGCCATATTCACAAAATGCATGGAAAACGCAGACATAGATGTTGTTCTGGTAATGGCAAAAATACTAAGTAAGACTCAGTACTTATCCGCTAGAGTAGAAAATGAATATGAGAATAAGCAGTCGAGCCGTAGGCCTAGTTGGAGAGAAGATGCGGAATATCAACTAGTTGAGCTGGGAGTATTACAAGCTAAGGTAAATAGAATGTTTGATTATGGTAGATATTTGCAAAGTAAACTTGACCTCTCCGAATTTAAAAGTGATGAAATAGCCCAAGGTCTTTTAAACTTAAAGATTTCTCGAGCCCAATACCCAAATGTGTATAAGAAGTTAGAGCACACGGACTTAACATTTTTGTCTAAATAATGTACACACCTTAAGAAGTGTGTACATACAAATGGATTAGTCTCTAAAAAACTCGACTAGATACATTAACCCTTTGATACATATGTGTGGATTGAGTTTGAATACCGAGACCATTGCTTTCCATACTCTCATAATCAGATAGATAAACCTTTGTGGGTACATATTAATCACCATTAACTATTGAACAAGAAAATTGCCAAATAGGCTACTGGTGATCTATAGTCTCGTGTGTCAGGTGTCGAGAATGATACCCAGCAGCCATAATGAGTAGTTGCAGCTACTCGATTTGGCTTCTCTCTTAAACCCTGCCTATGGTGGGGTTTAAGTGATTTTGAGCTCCAGTTTAATATCACGAAAGAAACTAAGCACAGCTACTATTTGCTTCCATGCACTGAACTACTTGAGCTCACGGGTATCAAGATAGTGCGATAAAAAAAGTTTATCAAGGTGCAGTTCGAGGATCATTTGTGGATAAATAGCAAAATTCAAAATATCAGTCAGTGAACACTAACTAACTGAATAAGACCCTGTCTATAAGTCCAAATTACGGTTTGTTAATTCGATTTAGAAATAACCGCACCTAAAAATATTTATCTTGACAATTAAGAAACCACCCAAAATATAGTTGTGCCGTATTAACTACCTTCAGATGGGGGGCTTACTCTCTTAAACATAAAAGGATAAGGTGTGAACGCATCCCCTTTTCCTACATTTGGTCCACTCACTTCCCAAACCCCTTCGAACTCACTCGGTTCCTCGACCTTTAGGTAGTTATTCGGGTTTTGTTCCACATCATCTTTTGAACGTTGTGAAGGTGTTGGGAGGAAGTGAGCAAGCTTGCGATTTTCAATCTTAGGCGGGTTCAGAATAAACAGGCTACCGCTCTCATCTAAGTAACCTTCCACGTTCCCAATGTTTGTTTTTAATATCGTAGTCACCTTGTGCATAGATCTTCCTAGTTAGTTGATTTGCCAATACTGATAATGTCCTCCAGCATTTAACACCATTAACTCTAAATCTTCTATCCTTGGATATCTTCTTTAAATTCCCATCTCGGTGAGAATCGGAACTCTACCGACCAGCAATCTGAGGAGATAATGAAAGCTTTCCATACAGCTAAAGGGTATTGGCCTGATGCTCGGAAATTATTCGTGAGGTTATTTCTGACGAAACGGATCAATCTATCAATCTGGTCTTCGCTTGCTGTGTCGAAGCTAAGCGTAATAGAGAGATTGTCATAGTTAGGTATGTCGGCAGAACCTCTAAAGTCTAAATTAAGCTCGTCTACAAGTAACTTTAGTTCGGTTAAGAAGCTTTCGAACTTTTCCTGGTTGGTCTCCGCAAAGACTGACTTGGCGAACGCAGAGATATTAGTGTGATTGTCCACTAATAAATCTTCCCCATTAGCATGGAGAAACCCTCTTATCATCGGGACTAAATCATCCGGTGCTAAAACTTTTTGGTCATTATAAAAGTCAGAAGTTAGGAACGCCTGTTTATACTTTTCGAGAATATTATACCTTTTGAGAATATCATTCATCATATCTACTTGAACCCCTTATTTTGATGCTGTAGCAATCATTGCTTTCATACGGCTAAGTATGTTTTTTGCTCTTTCGTCATTTTCTAATTCACTAGCAGGAACCCTAACGTTTAGCTTTTTAGCCAGCTCGTTAATAGCAGCAATAGTCTTTTTACTTGGTTTCTTAATACGTTTTGCCTCTTCTACATATTTAGATAGTAATTTGGCGTTACTAATCGCTTGAGAAGGAATTTTCAGGCCAGTCTTCGATTCCAACTGTTTTGCGTAATCAAGAAACTTTTTAGATGGAGTACTTGGGACATCATCTTCGTGAACTTTTATAAATTCTAGAGCTTTACCAAAGTCAGTCATTTTAAGCGCTGGCGGCTGGATCTTTTTGAAAGAGCATATTTGTGAAATCTTTCTTCGCATAGCGTCAGTTACCAACCAAGGGTGCTCTCGTAGCCATTGCCTCGCTTTAGCCTCACTTGCTAAGGCCTGTCTGGGCATTGGTAGTCCGAGCCCTTTACAACGCTTCTGAAGTTTATCTTTGGTTTGGTTTGAAAGTGGCATGTTAGGATTCACACCGTCTCTTGGTGTTTTATCAAACAGGTTTTTATTCAGGAAACCTATTAGCTTTTCAGTATTTTCAATTTGAGTGTTTATAAATTCCAGAGACGCTGCTTCTGCTTCTCGTTGAGGGAGTTTACTCATGTCAGAAAGTTTGAGTTCCCATTTGGCAGTAGTACCAGGGCTTTTATATGAATCAGGTAGTGCCTTATACAATTCAATCCCTTTTGGGGTGATATCAATCGAAGGGTTTTTACCCTTGCTAGTATACGCTACGAACTCACGCATTAAGATAGTTGCGATTTGAGTTGGCCTAGTAGCTGGTGTCCCAATGCCTTTTGATTCTTTGAGTGAATTCCTAAGAATAGGATTAGGCTCGAATTTTGCCGCATGGTACATCGCAAAAAGTAGTGAGGCCTCAGTGAAGAGAGGGGGCTTAGTTGTAGTAGACTCCTTTAGCTCAACATCTGGAATTGAAACATTGCTTTTGTCTAAATCGTTTAAGCTGATAGTTTGGACGGTCTCTTTACCTTTAAAGTAATGTTCCCACCCAGTTTCTATACAAGATCGCTTTGTGATCTTGAAACTAGATACCGGTTCTCCAAAAAGCCCATGGGTATCGAATTTTAAAACCCCTTCTTGAACTAAATATTTTGATGGAGGTAAATGTGCTTGCAAGTAATGCGACGTAATTTCTTCAAAGACCTGAAGATCTAGCCCCTGTAGCTCTCCTGGTTTAGGTATAACAACAGGAGCTAGAGCATCGTGTATTTTATCTCCTGGCGTATAGCAGCTTGGTTTGAAACTTGCGCAGGTATCGTCTTGTCCCGTTTGAATGGCAGCGATTTTAAGGGCGGCTTGGCCAAATTGGTCCCATTTTGCTAGTTGAGTACATTTGTCCGCAATATCCCTAGGGTTGTAATCTTTGT
This sequence comes from Vibrio sp. 2132-1, assembly GCF_033344315.1. Lineage (NCBI taxonomy): Bacteria > Pseudomonadati > Pseudomonadota > Gammaproteobacteria > Vibrionales > Vibrionaceae > Vibrio > Vibrio sp. 2132-1. The sequence continues at coordinate 8,472 of NZ_JAWPON010000031.1, forward strand.
CAGAAATCTCTTGTTCTTCACCTCTTGGGTAAGTGATAAAACCAGAATCGTATAGGCGTTGTGCTGCATTGAGGACATCAGTGGCACTAGCGTTGCTAATCAGACTCTGTAGTTTGGTCAGTGATAAAGGCTTTGGTGGGGCAGAAGTCGCCATACTTTCATTTATATCTAAATCCAATATGCACGCTTGCTTAAGCCTTTCCGTAAAATCCATCATAATAGATTTGTCGATATAAAGAGGTTTAGGTCTATTGTTTATGGTTAACTCCTCGACTTCTTCCTCAGACATATCAGGCGATATTTTGGATGCTAGATTTTTTTCATCCCACTTTACGCCAGGGATAGGGGAGTCATAGTCGGAGTCTTTTATCTCTGGAAGGTATCGGCCTTCAAAACTTACAGCGCCGTTACACCTGATCAGCGGTACCGGACGAAAGTGAGTTACAGATTTAAAGTTTGCTCTTTCTTGATGACGATGGTAAGTAAAACCTACAACAGTCGACTGAACTCGACCAACAGATGTCGTTGAGCTTTTCTTATCCCCTGAGCCTAGGTACTTTCCAAGCATTCCCCTTCTTGAGTAATAAGTGTAGGTGGCAGTTAGAACCATGGCTGCGTAATCTGCCATACGACGACTAGACCCAGCTAAATATTCGCCGTAGTATTGAGATGCATCGACCATTTCATCGAAAGAGGTTTGTATTGCATCCTTGGATAACCCCTTTGTTAACCAAACTCGTTTTAATGGGCCATCGTATTTAAGGAAATCTAAAATGCTACGGTATATGACTTCACCTTCTCGGTCTGGGTCTGTAGCACCAATGACTAAAGTCGCTTTGTCGACATACTGTTTAAGTAATTGGATTCGCTCTCCTGGTTTTCTTGCCGGGTATCCGTCACGAGCTGGTATGTCCGGACAAACTTTATAAGGAACCTTGCGAGGGATGCGTTCGTGAGTACGTGGATCGTTCCAACTGAAGTTCTGTATTTGCTCTGTAGGGGGAGACAGTTCGAGGAAGTGACCTGCGGCATACCAAAGGATCAGTTCTTGCCCTTTGTAGAAGCCTGAATATAATCCACCTTGCTTTCTAAGATTCAAAGCTGATGCGATCTTTTCAGCTTGAGAAGACTTCTCTGCAATAGCGACCCACATGGCTATTCTCCTAGTTTATTGACTGCGTGTATTCGGTGAGAAATCCAACGACCATACTCAGATTCAATATCAGCAAAGTGCTTCATTGCTTTCAGGCGGTACGAGTAATGAAAATATTTATTGTCTGAAGTTGCATATCGATGGTAGTTAGCGAGGCCTTTAAAAATGTCATTCGTTGCGTTTAATCTTCTGGCCAGAATGACACCACCAATAAATAGATTTGCACATACATCATCTCTGACGTCTTCCCAGTTTATAGTCACACCAAGCTTACGAAACTCTTGATCCCAAACCTTAGGGTTAACTTGTATTATTCCTAAATCACCAGAACCGTTCTTGGCTTTCTGGTCAGCTCCTGGCCAACCATTCTCGCTTCTCATGATTGTACGTATGTATTTAGGATGTATATTGTTTAGCTTGCTAGAGATTAAAGTACACTCTTCAATCTCACCTTTGTAAGTAAGAAGTAAATCTCGTTTACTTTTCCACGGCATGGCTTTGTACAGCCCCGTGTCGCCATGCTCTATTACATATTCGTAATAAGACCTTTCCGGTTCTTTAAGTTGCTCAAGACCGTCAGCTGCTGTTACACCCAAAAATTCAAACATAGACGCAATCCTCCGTTAAATGAAATATATCATTTAGCAACAAAAAACAATAGACTAAAGTTGACTTTGAGGTTGAATTAAAATACCATATATAAACACTTAAATGGGAGGGATGAGAATGAAATTAACCGCGAGTCAGTATGAAGGAGTCAACACGACTGGAGTACCTTGCATGATTAATGCGGGGGCAGGTAGTGGTAAGACTCGCGTTATTGTGGAGAAGGCCGCGACATTCATTGAGTCAGGCTTGGAACCCTGTCGACTTTGTGCCATAACCTTTACCAAGAAAGCTGCTGCGGAAATGTTAGAGCGTCTTTACTTACGTATAGGTATCAAAGCTTATCAAGCTGTTATCTGTAACTGGCACTCCTTTGCACTAAACCAAGTCATAAAACCTGCCATCAAAAAGCAACACCCATATTTTGTAAAGTGCGGTTATACATCGAGTGACTTAGTTATCTTGGATGAAACTGAGTCCCTTACACTAATAAATGAGTCAGCTAAGAAAACATTATCGAACTCAGACTATGAGTTCTTAAAAGAGCACGGTGGTGCAAAGTATGTTCAAAACTTCATGGGGCTATCCTTGTCCTATGGTCGTGGTCCTAAGTCTGAGTTCGAGCACCAGTCCAAAACCAACCCAAATCTGACTTTTGATGAGAAAGCCTTGTTAAGCCATTGCGTTTGTATCTGGAAGGTCTACTACAGACGAATGATTGAGCTGAATGCTATTGATTACGACCACATTCTCGTCCATGCGGTAAAAATTCTCACACATGATGTAGGTTTTAGAACCTGGTTGCAAAACCAGTTTAAAGCAGTACTTGCCGATGAGCATCAGGATGCTAACCCAGTCCAAGGCTTATTGTTAAAACTTATTGTTGGTCAAGGCAATAACCTAACTATGGTTGGTGATGAAAAACAAAGTATTTATGCTTTCAGGGCTGCAGATGTCGGTCAGTTACTAAATGCTCAAAAAGAATTCGGAGACATGAAGATTGTTCAGATGGGAGAGAACTTTCGATCAACTGAACAAGTTGTAAATGTGGCCAATGCTATTGCTGACTTAATGCATGAAGACCAAAAGGTTACAGACGGACATATGATAGCAATGGCAAATATTCAGGGTGATAAGCCAATTGCCCGACAATTTGCCAATGACAAGGATGAGGCAATTACGACAGCCAATGAGATTAAACAGGCTATCGAATCTGGTGAATTAAAACCAGAAGAAATTGCCATTCTGTATCGTTCAAAAGTAATCAAAGACCCAATTGAAGCTCAACTTATTGAGCATGGGGTAGAATACCGAGTTGTTGGCGACAAGGATTTCTTTGATAGTAAAGAAGTAAAGGACTGGAGTGCATTCCTACGTTTCTGTGCTAATGAGAAGGATGTTATGGCTGCTTCACGTGTCATTGATGCAGCAAGCCTTAAAACTAAGGGCGTAACTATGCGCCAAAAGCTCATTGATAAAAACCTAACAGTTATTGAATACTGTAAGTACATGACCACGTATGGAACTGTAAAATCTCAAGATAGAAAGCTTGGATTTGCCTCTTTGTTGGAGTGCCACTCAATTATCAAAGAAGCATTGTTCGAATGCGGTTCAATCACTGACTTAGCAAAAATAAATAACTATGAACTTAGTGATTCTGAACTGAGAAATAAGTGGGGAGAAGTACTTTCTGGCTTAGAGGAAGGTTTGCATCAAATCTGGGTCGAGCTGTTCAAACCCAAAATTATAGATAACGCTAAGAAGAAGTATAAAACTCAAGAGATGACAGCAGAAGTAATCTCAGAAGTTAATAAAAGAGAGCAAAACGTCATTACCTTAACAAAGCGCCTTTTTGCTTTCACTGAGGTTCATGGACACTTACATGATTGTATCAAAGAACTTAACATGCTGGTGGATTCTGGTGAGCAAGGGGCTAGTGCGGTTCAGTTAATGACAGAACACGCTAGTAAGGGCTTAGAGTTTAAGCGTGTATATGTCATTGGCTGCGAAGAAGAAGCACACTTCAAAGGTAATGAGAAAGACAATGTTCATGAAGAGCTTAGGCTATTCTATGTGGCCACCACTCGTGCAGAAAAGGATCTAATTTACTCATATGCACAAAGGCGCTTAGTTCACGGTGAGTTCAAGACACGGAAACCTCTACAATTTCTATGCGCTCTTCCAGTAGACCTTCTTTACTGGGAGTCTTCAATATCACCCAAAGTAGCGTATGAAAAAAGTAATAAAGAAACCACTACAAAACGAACAGGAAATCCTATTCAAATGCTGGCTAGAGGACAGTTACCACACCCCAAGCTAACAGTAGAGGTAAAGGAAACTAGAATCGAAGGATTTAAAATATAGGGTTAATGAGGGAATCAGCACTTGTAGTATGGTGAACGATACCTAGCTAACGTCACCATATGTTTTGTGGAGAATTACATACATTCAACATCTATTGCTGTTTGAAACTAACTAATAAATAGAGGCCTAATGAGCGACTGGTTACCTTGTAACTGATGGTTTAATTGCATGTCGAAAGAAACTAATGCAAGGTTATTTTCTAGCTGTAAAACATATAAGTCAGAGGGGCGTATCCTCTAATTTTGGCGAAAAAATTATAAGAATCAACTAAGCGTTGTTTGGTATCGTTAGATAAGTAAGGAACTTGAGTATCCTCTCTTAAGCAATGTAGCTGAAATAACAAGCGTACCCCTTTATAGCTCTTCGAGTTTCCACTTTTGATCTTATGGAACAAAACATTTAAGTCTGCCTTCCTTAACTCTGATTGCTTATTTATACCGATATCTTTTAGTGACTTAAATATTGTAGGACTGAGGCTAGGCATTGCCGATATATCTAAATCCTCACTTTGTTGTTGTTTTTTTATTGCTGCATTTAGCATGATCTTTAACTGCATTATTGTCTCCACAGCTTGCTGATCTGATACTTTTTCTGAAAGATAGCGCTTCATAAGAAGTCTTGAGGATCTAGAGCTATTGGGTACAGAAATAGGGTACTTTTTACATAGATAAAACCCGTATGATTCGAGTGACTCTAGTAATGGGGAGTCTGTTTCTTGTGGTACATAGATATTGAGAACACCCTCACGCTGGTTAGCTATCATGTATCCACAGTAAGTGAATTGAAACTCGCCAAATGAAGGTCGGCTAAAGACCCCTTCAATTGGCTGAAAAAGGTCTCTATAGTAGTTTGGAGCTTTTGCCAACGCTTTTTTAGTTTTTGACTTTCCTTTGCGTGATTTATGTAAATTTTTTTGCAACAAAGACGGTTGAAAGTTTCTCGGGTTAACTTGAAGCTCTTTATTTTGACTTTTCATGTTCACTCACTCGATATCGCGTATTTTGAAGATAGAAACAGGGAACTCTTTGTTGAAAGCAGATTCTCTGATCATCTCAACTTGCCACAAGGTGGGAGAAGAGACAGAAACTTTCTCCATCGTATAATGCATCTTAAGTTGGTAAATCCAGACAGCGCGGCTACGCATAACGCCGCTGCCAGGTACGGCTTCACGCTGAGCTATTGCTTTGTTCAAAAGTTTAATAGAGCTTGTGTCTACGTGGAGTAATGCAGAAGTCTGGTATTTCTTCATTATATTTATATAGTTACTTGCTCTTAGAAGCTCAATAAATATGTCTTGGGTGTCTGTTTCAGAGTCCAAATGGTTGGACTTGCACCTAGACAGTACTGTTGCTGCATTTAAGTAGTTCATTGAAAAACAGTCTTTAAGGCTATCAACTAGATATTCACGAACTAATACTTCTGACTCTTCTTCAGAGTAAGTTTCGCCAGGGTTTCTTTCTTGGTCCTTAGTCGGCAAGATATGCTTATCTGTGGGTATTGGGTATACAGCAGTATCACTTGTCGTTGATGCAATAAAGTAGTTTGTTGAAGTAATCTTTGTGGTATCTATGAACAGGTTCAAGGCGTATAAAAATGCAACAATAGCTAAGAAAAATAAAACCAGAGCGTAGTATGGAGATCGCTGGACAGACTTAAAATTGTCATAGATTAAATTATGACGTTTATCTGTTTCAAACACGGCATCGTGGTTACGGTTAACCTCGCTGGAGGGTATTGATTGGCAACTAAAGGTATCCCCTTTAACAAAGCTATCCTCAGTAGACTTCGAACTTTGTCTTCCTGTTAACGGAGTCTTCCCCAAAGCTGTACTAATAAAATTGAATAGGTCTTTAACGTTCATCTAAAAACCACCCTGTCGATGAGTAATGAACTTGCGTTATCCGCTCTAGGTTCAGGTAGAACTGTGTAGTGAGCAATGAATGAGGTTGTTTGGTCTCCTGATACCGATTGGACTGTTACCATTATCGGAACCTCAACTACCCAAACTAAAGGCTTACCAGGTTTGTTCTTTAAGGTAACGATAGGATCGTAAGGAACAACAACGTTAGCCTTACCTTCTGACATAAGAATCGCCTCAATCATAGGGTCAGTAGGATAAACATTGAACAGTGATGTGGCGGCTATTGGCGCAAAGTGCTTTTCAATACAGTTGGCATAATCGTTATCGCGTTCACCGTTCATTAGGTGTTGAGCGGTTTTATAATCGACGGTATAGCATGAGCTCACCATACGACGAAGAAACCTGACAACCTTCTCGTCTGTATAGCGTGGGTCACGTGATACAAAGGCCCTTGTGTAACCACCATTACCATCAGAATAAAGAAAAACTCTATCCGGGTTCCCTAATAGTTCTTCATTGAATTCGGAAAGTTTAAAAATAGCTAAAACAGATAAAACGATAGCAAGCACAAATGGCCAGTCGAATTTAAGTATGCGAATAAGTCGTGGAATATTCATAACCAATCAACATCCCAATTAGAAGAACTTATGATCTTAACTGCACTTGCCCCCTTACCCTTTGGCACACGTTGTAAATCAAGCCAGAAAGTTACATTAGCGGCCTGGTGCCTTTGATTCTGAATAGCCTCGAGCTCAGTTTCAGTTGCGTCTTTAACCTTCAAAGATTTTTTCATAATCTTGCCCTGAACTTTAACTCGCCATACCCAGTAGGCATCTTTTGTGAATCTTCCATCAATTTTCCCGTCAACTGTGCCACTGTATTCCATAAAAGGCGCTCGGGTAGGGTAAAACTCAATAATTTCTTTATTAGAGAAAATGGTTGATAAAATTTCTGCTTCTTGAACTGCGCTTGAGAATGACTTCCAGCCAGAAGTAGTAAAGAATAGTAATGCTGATTCTGTCATAGACAATTCATAACTATCGAAAGATAGAGAGAGTGTGTTGTACATAGCTTCAGTTACAAAATCCATAACTTCAGAGTCAGAAAAAAGACGGTCACTTAATGGGACCTGAGGAACTATTCGGGTAATGCCCTTATCGTTGTAAGTGGGGATCTTGTAGTAACCAGATTTATTTGTTGTAAGAGTGTTTAGTGCAAACTCTAAGAAATAGATAATGACCACCAGCACTACGAAACCAGATAGGAGCCCTCGATGATTCTTAATTACGGATGAGCGAAACATATCCTTCCTCTAATCCAAGTTACCGATGCGTACAGGCTTGCCAGTAGGCTCAATCCTTGCGTCATGGGAGGTAGCGCTGATATTTATTCTTTCAAGCAGGTAAAAATTAACCAGCGAACCAGTCAATAAAAGCAGGGTGAGGCCCCACGTAATTGAAGTCAGTGCAAGTAAAGCCTTAGTTGCTCTATTTGCAACATAAGGGTTTCTATTGACACCCAATTCAGCCAATTTCACACCCATTATTCTGCGCGCTGGTCTTGGCTTTATACTTGGTATCTTTTCTAGGCGGCTTCTGACTTCTCCTGGGATGGGAGAAGACCCTGCATGGATAATTAACTCGGCAGATTGGGTAACTGATTTAAAGCCAACAGACTCTTCGTTTTCCATTACATTTATCCTATTAGTTGTAACCTTTCTATTTCCTTGCGCAGATAGGAAAATTCAACACCATCAATCTCTATCGTTTGTTGGTATGACTGGGTTGAGCTTTTAAACTTTTCTAAAAGCTCTGTTAATTCAATGGAATCTGTAGAGATTGATGAGTTAACAAGGAAGCAGCGATCGAGGGTGTCCAACTCTGGATGGTTACTATCGACAATAGAGACAAGAATACTCAAAACAGGTTTGTAGCTATCAGCCGAAGATAGTTGTAACTCAGCAACACGGCGTCCATATTCGACATTCGAGATAATGCATAAAGTTTCTTTTTCTTTTTGAGAAAACAAAATGACGTTGCTTCCTAACAGTGACTCCAAACTACTACTACCTATGACATATTTTATAATCACAAAAATATATGTCTTTTACGGATGAAAAGCAATGCCATATTTTTGGTTGTTTGGTTGTTTGGTTGATTTGATTTTGAGGGTTGACCGAGATGTTAGATTTGGTTGTTTTCGTTTAGCTAAAACCATTCCATCCGTTGATAAATTTGCTATGATGTGAAAAATATATGCCTTAAATGGATTAAAAGCAACGGTGCAAAAATGTTAACTTTAATATTTCTACAGTATCTTTCATTACTCTTAATGCCTGTTTCAGGTGGAGTTTCTCTTCTTGCTCCGGTACTTAGTTTATTCGTCACATATATCGGAATGTGGAAACAGTTCAGAACGATACATCCAGTACTTAAGTCACATTTAGTAGGGCAAGCGATTGTCGGAGCTTCGGTCATATTTTGTGTGATCAGTATCGTCTTAACCTTCGAAATAACTCAAGCTATGCAATCGTTAACAGCTTCCGACAAGAACTTTTCGGCAAAAGTTTTAACGACTTTCGGATGTGTTGTCTTCCTCTATTACTACTTCGTCATAACCGTAAACTTTATACTTCATCGAAAAGGTCTAAGGGCACGGCTTGTGTTACCCATTCCATTGACCAAAGGAAAGTATGATTCTCTAAAAATGATTCTTAAAGAGCGACGTATTGATGACACAAACATAATTTTTAAGGATTCCTAAGTTATGAGTCAGCGTACGCCAGAAAAAGAATCAGAGTTGAATGCTTCAGTCGCCCTAGCTCTAGCATTAGCAATAGGTATGGGTTACGGGGTTTACGCGCACTTTTTCCACATACTTGCTTTTGTGTGGAGAATGCTAAAGATAGCTCAGATGTTTACATTTTTTGCTTTTGAGAACCTCGTGGTTGTAACTACCTCTTGGCTAACAGGATTTCAAGGATGGGGGTTTAAGGAGGGGCTATATCAAATATTAGAATTGCATTATACGATGATTACACCCGAGTATATTGGAGCTTACGACTCTATTTTCGGAAATATACTTAAATGGCCCTTCGCTTTAGCTCTGATCTACTTAGGTTGTAAAGAATATTCAATACGCTCTAAAACCAGAAAAGAACACAACGTTGAATCAATGATACGGGCTGCTTCCAAGGTTCATCCTCATTTAAAACGTATAGTACCGCCCAACTTCTACGATAAATTGATGGGATATTCCATTGGCTGGATGTTTCCTAAATATAAAGAACGTTTAGAGGGTGAAAACCCTTGTGACTATTCACATGATTACAATTTCGAAAATCGCTCTGACTATGAAAACCGATACGCTATGGGTGTATCTCCTTACGAAATGCTCACAGCAAATCCTCCTTTGGGTGTCACATTAGATGAAATAGAACGTGACAAAGAAATGCAAAAAGAAACGGGGTTTGTTAGCAATTTTAGGCCTATTTGTTACTTCTATTACTGCGAGAACCCGAAAGACTCAACAATAGAGTTTTGCTCTCGAACAGCGACTATCAGCTTAGAGAGGCTTCTCCTCTGTCCTTTACCGCAACAACTACATTCGGAAGATAAACTAGCACGGTTGTTTGATGATAATGGGAAAACCATTCCAATTGAATATGTAGATAAACAGGGTAATGAAGCGGATAAGTTTAAGAGAGGAGGAGCGATAATAGGTGGCTTTCGTCCAACAACTTTATTGAATGATGGCGTCCCTTACGCTGGCAGTATCGAAGACACAATACTTTTATTTAACGGTATTGAAAGAAAGGTTCTTACACAGCTTAAGGAAAAAATGGATGGAAAGACAACCCGTACATTCGAAGAAATCCTCTATGCAATGGTAACAAAGAAGCATGCTTATTCTACTACTGTAATCTGGGCGTTGATGCTTCTCTTTAAAGATGTAAACCGTATTGCAGGAAACGAGTTTACTTGGGTAACTAAGCATGACCGAAATTTAGGAATGGTATTGCAGTCTATCGGCAGAGAAACACCTTTCTTAGAAGCAAGTGGTACTCGCTCGCATTTTCTTATGGAAAGAAAAGCCGGATTTCGAATGACAATTCCAAGTGTCCTAGGAGCAGTGCAAGACCTTCACATTAATGCAGAGAGAATATTAACAGCAGGTAAGAAAGGAGAAGACCTCCTGAACATGGATGAGGATGAATTTAGTAGATTATTTGATCTCAGCGAGATAGAGAAAAAGGCTGATGGCCGAGAGAATGAGGCAAAACAGATTCTAAAGTCACTAGGTGTCGATATAGAAAAGGATGAGAAAGTCTTCAATGACCCTTATGAGGATATTCCTGAGTTAATGAAGCAGTACAAGGAAGTTGATTAGTATGGCCAGTTTTAAGAAGCAGTCGGTTCTAAACACAAACCCTGAACTGAATAACCCAGAGCTCTTTCATCGTGATTCTCGCACTATGTGGATGCGAATACAGTCAGCAGTAAATGTGTCATTTCCTTTATTAATTGCTGCATGCGGGATTGCTTTGTTTATGTTCCCTCAAAATGGGGACTTTATTTTTGCATTTGCAATTTGTCTGAAGCTTACAAACTCAAGAGAGAAGCATGAATATCCTTTTGACGCGCCGGAGTGGGAGCAGTTTATTTCAAAAAAGGAGTCGTTAAAAGACGCAGTTAAAGCTGGCCATCTTATTCCCCAGCGTAAAAGAGGAAACGGTACATTAATATTCGGGTTTGAATTTTTTCTACGTAGGTTACTCGTATCCAACCCGGATATGGAAACAAGACATACACTCGTCATGGGCAGTACGGGCTCGGGTAAAACTGTACTTATACTGACATTGCTATTTCAAGCACTTCTCCAGCCAGGAGGAACATCAGCAGTCATAGTTGATGGTAAGGCGGATATAAAATTGTTTTGGACAATTTTCGCTATCTTGAAACGATTAGATAGACTCCACGATTTGTTGGTTCTCAATTTTCTGACTCCCATGGACTCCTTAGATACTACTAACATGCACGACGACGATCGCATTTCGAATAACATGAATATTCTAAATGCGGGAACCCCTGACCAGATGAAGACTATAACCATGGGGTTAGGGCGTGAAACGGATGGAGGGGATAGCTCTTTTTGGGAAGGTCGTAGTTCTACTATGATTGGGGGAGCATATCAGTATCTTGCTTACGAAAGGGATGTGGAAGGCTTAGATTTAAACATCGAAGTGGTTCGAAACTTTCTTGTCATTAAAACTATGCTCAAAAAGGCAGCGCGAAAAGATGTGCCTTTAAAGTACCGACAACCACTCCAGCAGTATTTAAAAACCTTGCCTTCTATTAGTGATGCCATATTTGATATGACTGAGGAACAGATAGACAACCTTGATCTTAATAGTAAAGCAGATGAACAGCACACATATTGTGTGATGATGATTAGTGAAACCATGGCTGACTTGAGTGAAACCATGGGGCATATATTCGTGACAAAACTTTCGGAAGTAAATATGACGGATGTATGCTTAGGGGGGCGAGTATTATTAGTTCTGCTTCCTTCCATTGCCAAAAACCCAGATTCCGTTGCAGCATTGGGTAGGCTTCTATTGCAGGGATTACGGCCTATTTTAATGAGAGCTGCTGGCTATAAGCTACAAGGTTCTCGAATTACTACAGTAGACAATAGACCTTCCAGTGCTAGATATCCTGTACGACTTTTCTTTGATGAGTACGGAATGTATGCGGTTAAAGGTTTTTACATGATTGTTGCCTTGGTTCGTTCATATGGTTTTCACGTTCTTTTTGGAGCTCAGACAGCCGGAATGTTCCAGAAGGTTTGCGGCCGGGATGAATATGAAGCACTAATGGGCAACTTAAACAATAAATTCATTCTTAAAAATGAAGACCATGGTGAATCGTTACAGTTGGCGCTTGGTCGAACTGGCAAGGTATTTGGTTCCCGTCAGGATAGAATAGAGAATAATTTGGCTGGGGCGGTCCATGATAACGATGATGTCCGAGTAGAAGAAAAAGATACTGTAAACGCTAAGATGCTTGCTAGTGCTGAACCTGGAGAAGGCTTATACATTTTTGGTGGTGATGTATACCCATTCCGAGCATTAAAACTCGACTTCCCAGATGTAGAAACTTCTCGTTTGAACTATTTTGCTCAGGTGCTTGAGCCTTCTGACGATGAGGTAGAAACGGCTAAGAGGCAGCAGTTAGTAAAATCCAATGAATATGTTCAACAGGCCAACGATTATATCGATAGCAATGTCGAAATGTTGGAGTTCTTAGAGCTAAAAAATAATCTAACTGAAGTAAGAGCATTAAACCTCACTGAAAACATCTCTAAACAAATGATGATGGCTATTGGTTTAGGGATAATTAAAGAAGACGCAACGTTGATAACGGAGAGCGCCATTGAAGAAGTCGAAGAAATACGACCTGAAGAATCATCAGTAGATGTATTCGATGAAGAGCTTGTTGGTCTTGCACAAACAGATGCTGAAGTACAGATTATGGGCTCTATGGAGGCTTATAATGAAGAAGTTTCAGCCTTTAATGATGAGCTCGATTTTAATGACTTTGAAAACACCTATAGTGATGAGGATTGGCCAGAAGAAGAACACGATTTTGATTCAATTATGCAGTACAACAACTTCTATGCCGAAGGTCCCTTTGAGCACAGTACTAGCGAAGAAGTTGTTTCGCCACCAGCATATTTATCCACTCAAGATTTAGGTACGAACGAAGAGACCTCCGAAGTAGACCTTGCTAATTTTGACAATGATGCATACGGCGAGTTGGATATCGCTTATAACAGTAGATATGTTTCATCTAACCTATCAGATCCATTTCTTGAAAGCGCTCAGGAGAACAATAAAGGCACTATCTCTGGTACTACTATAGATATAAATTTGTTAGCTGGTTTAGATGAGCCTAATGCTGAAAGAGCCACAGAGGCGGCGATCAATCAAGTCAAGGACATATTGGAATATCCTAAAGAAGAACTCCAATCAGAGCCTCTCGGCGACGAAGAAGTCAGTGATATTGTAGAGAAAACACTACAATCGTTAGGTTTGTCTGAGTAGGGTTGTTTTTAATACACAAATGAAATATATTTACGCTTGTTAAACTTCAAGGATTACCAATGCACTCAAGAAACATCTCCTCTCTGAAAGCCTATTTCCGCTTAACAGTAAGTGCGGTGGTGTTGTCATTGTCGGCGTTTTCTCAAGCTAATCAAACTAACCAAGTTAGTCATGCTGCAATTGCGGATGCATTGTTAAAGAAATATGGAAGTATAGAAAATATATTGATTAACATGCGTGAACTTGAGGTGTATGAACAAAATGCAATTCAGACGTACATAACAGATCTAGAATACTCGAAACTCCAGAGTAATTACCAAAATAGAGACAGACTTGAGATACTGAGGGCTGAGAATAAAAAGAATGACATCATTAAAAGTGAGAAAATGAACTCCGACCCTGCTTTTATTGAAAGGATGCGTAAAATAGAAAGGCAGAGGCTAATTGCAGAAAATAAACTTTTAGTAAGGCCCCCGGAAAGTCTAATTGATACGATTAAATTCGATCCTTCACTACCTCAGGAGTTAATTTTGCAGGTGTACCCTGGCTTCCCTGGGTCTATTTCATTTTTCGACCAGACAGGAGCTCCTTGGCCTATTGTATATGTTAAGCTAGGAGCTCAGGGAGCCTTCGAGGCTGGAAAAACACCCGGTAACGCATATAGCTTGGAAGCTCGTTTACCTGGAGTAACTCATTCGGGCTGGTTTCAGCTGAAGGGTTTAGATACAACTATTCCTTTCATGATTAGTTCTGAAAAAACAGATTACTACAATTCTCGAAGACAAGTGATCATTCCACTAATTGGCCCGAACGCCAAGCCAATACAATACCGTTCTACTTCAAGTGTAGATCTTGATAAAGCTGGTCCAGAATTCTTTTCTTTTCTTTCAGGTACGACAACAGGTGTGCCTGGTGCCAAAGAAACTAAATTGCAAGGAATCAATGGCCAAGCCTATTTATATAATGAATTTGTTTATATCAGAACAACAGCCATTTTAAGAAGCAAAGGTAGCTCTTTGGTAAGAGAGGGAAGTGTCGGTGATTACAACCTTTACAAGCTTTACCCCCGTTCATTCTATTGGTTTAGCGATGGTCGACAGAAAGTAAAAGCGTTTGTGGATACAAGTGAACTATAAGGCTTCTCACCGATGAAATTAAAAAAAATAGCAATCGTTGTAGGTTTGTTTGTAGTAGCCGCCGGAGGGATTGGATACGCAATCTATATGGCTTCCAATCAAGTTACAGAAGACCTTTCGGGCAAAGGTGATAAAACAGCGGGTAGACCTGTCGTTAAAACTGACGATGTGATTAAGAACTCAACTGATGGGACAATCAGTGTTCCTGAAAATTCACCTATCGCTAAAGAAACCGAAGAAAGGGAGAAGAACGCGCGTAAACAGGCTGCTACTAATGGCGAGAGCCATATCAGTAAAACTCGCGTACAAGAATCAGCAACGGGACCAGATACAAAAACCGAAGTTGACAAGCCTAAGTCGCAGGAGGTTGATCCCCTGGGGCAAGAAGTTAAGTCTGGCAAAGATGCTGAGTCTAAAAAGACAAATTCAGATACAGAAGAGAATAGTGCAGGTAGAGACGTAAAATTACCGTTGCCTAAACAAGATATAGAAACTTCAAGCCAGCTAGAAGATCTCCGAAACGAACTAGCAACGACTAAAATGAGTTTAAAGGCTCAAGAAATAAAGAATCGAAACGACAAAGCCGATGCTGAGCGACAGCGGTTGATACAATTAGAAGCTGAGCGACAAAAAAAGATATCAGAAGGTGCACAAGCATTATTTTCAGGTCTCCCTTACGCACCAGATACAGGCGAAAAGTACAAAATCACTTATAGTAAGAAGGCTGACATTTATAGTAAAACATCACAGTTCGTTTTTGACCCGAGTGATGCAGAACAAGAAGTGGCCTCAGCATTGTATCGTTCTGATGGAGGTCAGACTCAAATGGGGATTCATCCTAATTATTATAAGAAAGAAAACACAGTTGGGTATACGGACAATGAAAAAGAAACCTCTAATGAAAAATATAGACAGCCACCAGTTGAAGTAGACCAAGAGTCTATAGTATTTGATGCAGGTGAGTTGGTTTATGCCCGTACCACCTTGCCTATCGACTCAGACATTCCTGGCCCAATCAGAATTCGTTTATTAACCGGAAAAGCAGAAGGTAGTATTGCGTTCGGTGAAATGGAGCTTATAGAACAAGCTCCAGGTGTTGCCTTAACTGTAACGTCTGTTATTAGAGATGGGAAACAAATCCCTGTAAAAGCTTGGGTATTATCTGCTGAAACTGAAAAGGCGCTTATAGAAGGTGAAGTAGACCACCATTACATCCAGAGGTTTGGTGGCATGTTTGCTGGTTTGTTTATGACAGGTTTTTTGGATTCACTCATTGATACGACAGTGACAACATCAAATGGGGAAACAACAACTTCGACAGGTGCGATTGATAATACGAGAGACAGAATTGTTTATAGTATCGCCAAAGCTGCACAAGGCTTTTTACCTATCCTATACGATAATGCGAGAAGACCTGTTCAGGTAGAGATACCGAAAGGTCAAACTATGTACTTATTGTTTGAGAATCAAGTACAAGAAACGGATGAAATTCAAACTCCGAATCAGAGCGATCTTCTCAAGATGATGGCGGAGCAAAATAGACTAACAGAAGTTAATTCCGAAGAAACTGACCTAAGCTCTGAAATTCGCAAATCGAATATTGGGCAAAATGTATCAATCCCGAGTGACAACAAAACTCGTTTATGGAATTAATTTAGATCTTTTATATAATACATTATTCAATTAAAAACAAGGAGCGATCATCATGAGCGATAACGAAGCTCAAGACGCAAATGCTGGCAAAGCGAATAAAAGCCAAAGCAGCTCAGCAAAGCCAAAAGTAAAGTTACTCGTTTATGTCGTAGGAGCTACTTTGCTTGTTGGTGGTGCTAGTTTAGCTGCACATAAAATGGGTTTGATACCAGATTTTGGAGGCCCTTCCAAAGTAGAAGAAATACAAAAGCTAGAGAGAAATCTTGAGCGTGAGATCACCGCTCTCAGGCAATCATTGCCTGAACTCATTAAGACTGAAATAGATGTGATTACTAAGTCTGAAGAGTTTGGTGCTATCACTGAATTACAAAGACAAGAAATCGCTCAATCAATCATTACTAAAATAGACATTCCTAGCAAAGTAAAGGATGAATTTGGTAAGCAAAAAAGTGAGATTGTGAAGTCAACCTCGAAAGCTGCGTCACAGAATATTACACAGACGATCAGTTCGACCTTACAGCAACAAATTGATGACTCAATTACAATGAGATTGAAGCCATATCATCAATTTAATTCTGCTCAAGAAACTTTTAACGTTAGTTTAACCAATAGATTGGATAAATTGGAAAGCGATGTAAATTCATTTGAAGGCGAGTTTGCTAAATTAAACAATAGCCTTTCAAACGGACATACGAAAGCAGCGCGAAGTAGTGAGCGTAAACGCTTAAAAGAATTCAACGTTGTGGATGAGATTGCTGAGGGGGTTTTTGCTGTACGTGCACCAGATAGATCCGATAACTCTCCACATTACATCACTCTTTACAAAAGTGAGCCGTTCAAATCAAAAATTGGCAACCATAAAGTCACCAACATTAAAGGTGAGGGAGAAGACGGAGTTTTACTTATTGGCAGCAAATACTTTATTGATAAAGAACGCCAGGAGTACACGCCGACTGAACTAGCCAACCTTCGACGCTCTCAGCAGTCTAAAAAGAAAGTTGTAAAACCTGCTAAAGAATCGATTACAAAGCCAACGGCAGTACAGGTTGCTAAGACTACCACCCAACATATTGGTAAAAATACAGAAGTAAATAGCAAAGTAGTACAGCCAACGATGGCAATAGCATCTAGCTCGACTGTAGTACAGCCAATAGAAGCGCCAAAAATGGTAGTTCCAAGTACGGGAGTAACATACAAGGATGGGCGAATTCTTCTTCCTGACTACGCAATGATCACTAAGTCGCAGGACCTAAACAGTGCGCTAGTCGTAAATCTTACCAAGACCTCTGGCGAAAGAACTATTTCCGTAGAAAAAGGAAAATACTACGACTTCATTGGAACTGTTAGAGAAATCTCGGCTGACGGAACAATCTGTTCAGATACTTACTGTATTGGAGCGCTTCGATGAAAAAGTGGTATTGGATGTTTGTTTACACATTATCCAGTAGTTCATTCGCTTCAGAAACGCATAACTCCACCATTGCAGATGGCGGAATAAATGTAATTAAACATGTTCGACTTTGGATTGCAGTTCTCTGGAATTTGAGAGCAGTACTTGGCCTCGGTCTTGTCGTGTTTGGTTTCATCGGTTGGTACAAAGCAAACAAAGCGGATAATGATGTTTCTGTTCTATGGCCAATATCCTTCTCAATAGCTGGCGCATTATTAACTTTCCACGGTGGTTTAGATCTAGTGGGTGAGGTATTTACCTTTAGTGACACAGTGGACCCAATAACACTCGACTCATCTGGTCGGGCAAACCTCTCTTCTAACACAACTTATATCTTCGATGAAGGAGATAGCACGGAGTAACTATGAATAAACTAACGAAATGGTCCGGTGCCCTGGGTATCGCTCTAGCACTAACCTCTGTAACTACGATGGCAGCCAATGAAACAAAGCTAGAGCAAGCTGCAAAAAACGTGGATGCAATTTCAGCTGCAGGTGGTAGTGCTACATATACCATAGGCTTATGGATTGGTATTGCAATGATTGTCATTAGCCTTGCAACCTGGGCATGGAATAGCCGAGAAAGCTCACCACAAAGTAAGGGCGTAGGAAAATTCGTTCTAATCTGTGGTATAGCAGGGGCCGCTTTGACTTTCCCAAGTGCTTACATAGCAATGTTCGGTGAGGCAGCAAGCATCTCAAGTGCTGATGAGTCTGTTGATTATCGTGACCTTCAAAACGTAAACAATTAGATAAACATACACAACCCCACTATCGAAAGCGTTAATAGATCGTGGGGCTAATTTTATCATCTACAAGGAACAAAAATGAAGAAAATACTACTTATGGCATCGACATTATCAGTTATTGCTGGCTGTGCTAATCAAACCGAACTAAGTGAACCAACAGTAGAGAACCCATCTTACCAATATCCTGGCATATCCAAGATATTATCAATTGATTATTTCGAAGTGGATAAAGGGACATCAGTTGCTCTTACGGAATATTTAGATAATCAAGATAGGTTTTGCTTCCAATGGGTTTCGTCAGCAAAGAAAGTAAATGGTGAAACAAAAAATGAGCATTCAATAGAAGCGAATATTTCTGTTCATTGCGGAGGATACGAGATTAGACAAGTTGATAATAAAGGTGGTGATTACGTTTCTACTGATATAAGAGCCGTTAACAAGTATAAGAATCGTGAAGGGTTATTCGTTCAAAATCTAGAGATGTAACATTTATTTTATTAAAATTCTAATCTACCAGTTTTACACTAATGCGCGCAACACGGTGATGAGCAGTCAAAACTCTCCGACCCAAATATGCCCATGAAACAGAGAAATTTAGAAGTTAGGAAACGGCTCTTTCTTTGCTCATACTCGCTCAAGTTAACCGCATTTCGCATTACCTCTAATTAATAGGGGTAATACGAGTTTCCTATGTTCCGCATAACTAGTACTCATTCTAACTAAGACTTCTGGTATTTGAGTTGGAGCAGTGCAGAAGAAATAGATTAATACCATCGCTTCGATTTTGAAGCTTATTCTTTCAAACCCGAAGATTACAATGAAAACGAGGGAAAATTAATGTTCGAGCAAGTAAGAAAAGAAATACTTAATAAAGCACCACTAGTTGCTGATGCGTTCTTAGAGCCAGCGTCGGAAGAAGAAATAAATTTGCTTCGCTGTAATGTGGGTAGAGAGCTACCACAAGATTTAGTTGAACTGTACAAAACATCTAAAGGGCAGGACCCCGAGAAGCAAGCAAATTTTGCTTATGGCGTCGCTTTACTCTCTATCGGACAGACCTCAAGCCTTGTAGAAAACTATAGCCATGATGGTGATGGAAACGTACTCAGTTATACCGATAAAGGTATAGATAAAGAGTATACCTTCGGCAAAAGTAGAATCCCAATTGCGGATGACTGTTCATCTTGTTTAATTTGCGTTGATTTAAGTCCAACAGAGGAAGGTAGTTTCGGACAGGTAATTCTCATAGATTATGACTACAAGGTCGCTTTAAAGCTTGCCGATTCTCTAGCTGAATTAATTTCTAACTTCAAGAAGGATTTAGAGCCTATCCCAAAAGGAATTATCGTATAATATAATGAATAACGATAATTTCTGAGGGCAACGTATGGCAGGCAACAAGTGGCAAATCAGTGATGAACTCTGGGAGAAAATGGCTCCTCTCATCCCGGAGCATAAAACTCACCATCCTCTGGGTACGCACCGCAAGCGGGTTGATAATCGCGCTGCAATGAACGCCATCTTCTTCGTACTCAGGACGGGTTGCCAGTGGAATGCGCTGAATGCCACCGGTATATGCTCGTCAAGCTCTGCTCATCGCCGATTTCAGGAGTGGCGGGATGCTGGCGTATTTGAACG
>NZ_JAWPON010000318.1:0-714 GCF_033344315.1 Vibrio sp. 2132-1
GGATTTGCTCGTAACTTGTCACCAATTGGTGGTGAGTTTGGATCCAACGCAATACTACGCTGAGCGTTAAAGTAAAAACCGTGTTGACGGTAAAGCGCTTCCAACTTGTCCCACAGTGTTTTGCCTTGTGCTTTGAGCTTTCCGGTTAATTGCGAAAACGCAACAATCGCGGACAAACCATCTTTATCCCACACCTTGTTGCCAACGGTGTAGCCGAGCGCCTCTTCGTAAGCAAACAAGAACGGATGTTGCTCGGTTTCTTGGCTCATCGCGACGTTGGTTAGCCATTTAAAGCCTGTTAGCGTTTGGTAATACTCTGCGCCATGCGCTTTTGCGATGCTGCTCAAGAGGCGAGATGACACGATGGTGTTACCGACCAGTGAGTTCGGCTGTTGCTCTAGCAAGTAATCACCAAACAATGAACCAACTTGGTCGCCAGTTAACATTTGGTATTCACCGTCTGGGCGTTTTACGGCGACGGCGAAACGATCTGCATCTGGGTCGTTAGCACAGGCGATATCCGCATCTACGGATTTACCGAGCGCCATGACCATGTCCATTGCCCCTGCTTCTTCTGGATTTGGGAAGTTAACTGTAGGGAATGTGCCATCAGGTTCGCGCTGCTCCGCAACACTGGCCACTTTTTTAAAGCCAGCGTCAGCAAGTAACGTTTCTGCCATCTCTGCGCCAACACCGTGCATCGCAGTGTAAGCG
>NZ_JAWPON010000319.1:0-714 GCF_033344315.1 Vibrio sp. 2132-1
TTATTGCCGCTTGAAGTGGATTTGAGAGACATAGCTAAATTTAGTTTACGCGTGTTTCTACCTTTGCCATTTGATGCGGGATAGGCTGACATGATGTCGTAGAAAGGTGTTAGTCTATAAGCACCATTGGCCTCAATAAAAATTGAAAAGTTTTTTGCATGCCCGTCGGTTGCACCGATCAACCATTGAAATACTTGAAAGCGCATAAAATCGTCGCAGTCGTTGTCTGCGCATCTAGAACGACTCAGTAGTTGCATGATTTCTTTAATACCAACGCCACTATCACTCTGATATTTCAATTGTGAGGGAAGCGAGAATACTTGGCACATGTCTTCTTGAGTCAATCGAATAAGTGCGTTGCCATCTTGTGAGCAGTGTCTATCGAAACGATCAATAACTAGAGCTTTCATTCCTTCAACTTTTAAGATCTCAATCTTTGGAACTTGGAAGCCCATTGCTTCTGCAAGTTTTATACAGAAATACTCATTTTCAACGCTCCCCGTCATATCAAGTGTTGCCGCTGGCTGCTGAATAAAGCCGATCGGAAATTTGAGAATGTGAGTGCTTGGGTAATCCAAACTGGGTAAAAACCAATCATTTTTGATTTTAAGAAGCGCAGTTTTCTCTTGCGCCCCAGATATTGTGAAGCGGAAGTCGTGCTTATTGGACATGCCAAGAGGGAACTGATACTCATGAGCCGTAACTATATCGTGT
>NZ_JAWPON010000320.1:0-712 GCF_033344315.1 Vibrio sp. 2132-1
AGGGGTCGCAAAAGCTTACGCCGACCTCATCACTATCTCAGGTTACGATGGCGGTACGGCCGCAAGTCCACTGACTTCGGTGAAAT
This sequence comes from Vibrio sp. 2132-1, assembly GCF_033344315.1. Lineage (NCBI taxonomy): Bacteria > Pseudomonadati > Pseudomonadota > Gammaproteobacteria > Vibrionales > Vibrionaceae > Vibrio > Vibrio sp. 2132-1. The sequence continues at coordinate 87 of NZ_JAWPON010000320.1, forward strand.
ACGCAGGTAGTCCTTGGGAACTTGGCCTCGCAGAAACCCAACAAGCACTGGTTGCAAATGGCCTTCGCCATAAGATTCGTCTTCAAGTAGATGGCGGGTTAAAAACAGGGCTAGATGTTGTTAAGGCCGCGATTCTTGGTGCGGAAAGCTTCGGATTTGGTACCGCACCAATGGTTGCTATGGGTTGTAAATTCTTACGTATTTGCCACTTGAACAACTGTGCAACGGGTGTGGCAACTCAAGATGAAACCCTTCGTAAAGAGTACTTTAAAGGCTTACCAGAAATGGTAATGAACTATTTTACTGGCCTTGCCGATGAAGTACGTGAGTTACTCGCAGAACTTGGCGTAGAGAAACTGACAGACTTAATTGGTCGTACTGATTTACTTGAAGCCGTCGAGGGATTCACTGCGAAGCAAACCAAGTTGGATCTATCAAACATCTTAGAAGCTCCTATTTCAGCCGAAGGTCATCCACTATTTTGGACGGAGCCAAACAAACCGTTTGATAAAGCCGAACTCAACCAAAAAATCGTTGATGATGCCTTGAATGCTGTCGAAAACAGCCAATCAGCAAGTTTCTTCTACAACGTCATCAACACCGACCGTTCTGTTGGCGCGCGTTTA
>NZ_JAWPON010000321.1:0-712 GCF_033344315.1 Vibrio sp. 2132-1
AACACGCCCTTTGAGTAATTTTCTCAGCACATAAAAAAAGCTCCACCGAAGTGGAGCTTTTTGGGTATTGGATTACTTGAGATTACGGACGAGCAACAAAACCGACAGCTTCGTATGCTTTTTTCAGTGTTTCCGCCGCGCGAGCCGATGCTTTCTCCGCGCCTTGCTTCATCACTTCATCCATAAACGCACGATCTGCACGAATACGACGGTATTCTTCTTGAATTGGCTCAAGCATCGCAACAACCGCTTCACCCACGTCTTTCTTGAATGGGCCGTACATTTCAACGCCTTTGTATTTCGCTTCAATCTCTTCAAAGCTCATGCCTGTCGCTGCAGAGTAAAGACCCATTAGGTTTGCAATACCCGCTTTGTTTTCAACATCATGGCGAATGCTTGGTGGCGTTTCGGTATCGGTTTGCGCTTTGTTGATCTTCTTGATGATCGATTTTGGCTCTTCAAGCAGCGTGATAACGTTCTTACGGTTATCATCAGACTTCGACATTTTCTTCGTCGCATCTTGAAGGCTCATTACGCGCGCGTTAACCGTTGGAATGTATGGCTCAGGCACCGTGAAGATTGGGCTTTCTGGCGAGTAAATGTTGTTGAAACGCGTTGCGATATCACGCGCTAATTCTAGGTGCTGCTTCTGGTCGCTACCTACTGGCACTTGGTGTGCGCCGTAAAGCAGGATGTCTGCTGCCATTAGCAC
>NZ_JAWPON010000322.1:0-712 GCF_033344315.1 Vibrio sp. 2132-1
CTGCGAGCCTTTCCCTTGTTTATCCTAAGTTAGAGCCGAGTCTGGCTAGAAGCTTGTTGCGTCAACCGATTCAACATCAAACCTTACATCCGACTAAGCGAGTATTGCTTCAAAGCTATGCGCAGGGGGGTGCAAGCTATGAATCGATTTTTGTGTGGTTACAACAGTGGCTGCGTCAACATGGTTTGGGGCCTGTTTCTGATTTGATGATAAGTAAAGTGTTCTTAAACCATGATTGGGGCATTTGTGCCAAACAATTTGGATTATCGGGAAGAAAGCAAGTTGAGCAACAGTTAAGAAATGAGTTAGAAAAGTTGTTGAGTCAATTTACAGTGTAAACGCAACGCCTTATGGATTTACACTGTAAATAGAGACGAGCTGAGAGGAGTGACTTTACACTGTAAATTCACTCCTTTTTTGTTTTTGATGAATGATAAAAAGCAAACTCATGACCGACTAAGTTCAATGTTGAGCTGTAAACAAAATCGCCAATAAAAGGGAAGGAGTGGCGTCGCCACTTCTATTGTATTGAAGCACTATAACTACAAGCTACAACTTTCTCATGCTGTAGAGTGGAGCATGAAGTGAAACGAGAGTGGAATGATTTACGCGGATGAATCACCATGCCTAATACTTTATTTACTCAATAATACCAAGGCTTCGACCTTTAGTGACCTGAGCCCTATTCTTCGAAGTGCGAGGTTTGTTCAGA
>NZ_JAWPON010000323.1:0-711 GCF_033344315.1 Vibrio sp. 2132-1
AATGAGTTCCAATCAGATACGGACGAGAGTGCTCTGCATGCACCGAGCTGTGGTATTCATTTGTCAGCCAAACAAGAGGACGTGTAATGAAATCATTCCCTAATAAATCGCTCGTTGCCCTTGCTATCGCAAGCATGAGCTCTGGTGTCTTAGCACACGGTTACGTATCGGAATCCAACGATGGCGTCGCAGCAAGTCGTGCAGCGCTGTGTAAGTACCCAACATCGGATACCAATGAAAGAAACACTAACTGTGGCGCAATTCAATATGAACCACAAAGCGTGGAAGGCCCAGATGGCTTCCCAGAGACAGGCCCTCGCGACGGGAAAATTGCCAGCGCAGAAACAGCTCTAGCAGCTGCACTAGACGAACAAACCGCCGACCGCTGGGTAAAACGTCCGATAAAATCTGGTACACAAACGTTTGAATGGACTTTTACAGCAAACCACGTGACTCGTGATTGGAAATACTACATCACAAAACCGAATTGGAACCCGAACGCTTCATTGTCACGCGACTCGTTCGATCTCAACCCTTTCTGTGTGGTTGACGGCAATATGGTTCAACCACCAAAACAGATGAGCCACCAATGTAACGTGCCTGAACGCGAAGGGTACCATGTCATCCTTGCGGTATGGGATGTGGGTGATACCGCTGCATCATTCTACAACGTTATCGATGTCAAATTTGATGGTGACGCCCCTGTGATTC
>NZ_JAWPON010000324.1:0-711 GCF_033344315.1 Vibrio sp. 2132-1
AATTTGCGCATGGAACGAACCTGTTTTCAATGTGTAAGTTTTACTTACAATAGTGGTTAATATTACTCGCTATTTCTATAAAGTCACTTTTCATAAAATGCTCCGAGAATTAAGGAGTATCTAATGAATCACGTTCACAAACCCATCGTATTTATGTTGATGTCTACATTAAGCTTATCTGTTACGGGCTTGCTAGCAAAGCAGCTGTCTGAGGCGCTTTCGGTAACCATGTTCAGCTTTCTGCGATTTTTCCTACCTGCGCTTATCTTGCTCTTAGTTCTGATCCCGAAAGGCATCAAACTGCCGAAATCGACCGAGCTGAAGCCCACTTTGCTACGCGCACTTTGTATTGGTCTGTCTCAATTGTGTTTTATTGCGTCTCTTCAAACGTTAACGCTGGTCGAAAGTGTGGTCCTTTTTGCTACAGGCCCGTTGTTTATGCCTGTGATTGAGAAGCTTGTCTGGCATGGAAAAATTCGTACGTCCACCGTTTTTGGTATTGTGATGGCGTTTAGTGGTGTGGTGTTGTTGGCTGGAACGGAAGGCGAATTTACTTTGCGATACGACTTACTGCTTGGTTTGGCTGGTGGTTTGTTTAACTCCGGCTCACAATTGACGCTGTATAAAGTCAGCAAAAGCAATATGTCGCCGCTAGAGATCAACTTCTGGGCGTTTAGCTTTGCCGCGTTATTTATTCTGCCTTTGGCGCTT
>NZ_JAWPON010000325.1:0-711 GCF_033344315.1 Vibrio sp. 2132-1
GAACTAATAACAAATCTTGTTCTTTCCGGTACTTTTCGCTTCATAGAGCTTCTCATCAGCCTCCTTGAACAGTTCATCAAAGCTTTCTGCTTTGCTTGCAGAGCTAAAGACCACACCGCCAGATACGGTAAACCCATTCTTCGTGACTCGTCGTGATCGTTCATCAATCGCTTTTTTGACTCGTTCGAGAATGTGCTTCATCCCTTCAATATCTTCATCGTATATCGCGAGAATAAACTCTTCGCCACCAAAGCGAGATGCGACGTCACTGTGACGAATGTTGTCTCGGATGCACTTCGCGACCAGTTGAATCGCAGAGTCACCTACATCATGGCCGTAAGTATCATTGATAGTCTTAAAGCTATCGATATCGAACACAGCCAATGCCACGTTCTTCTTCGTCATTTTATTACGCCAAACGGCCTGCATTCCTCTGCGGTTGAGCAGCCCTGTCATTGGGTCTCTTGCAGCAAGATCTTTAAAGTAGCGACGTTCGGTGTGCATGTTGACATAAAACAGTACTACGGTACTCAATACGTAAATAAAGACCGCGACCATGATGCTGAACTTTTCAAAGAACGTTAAATTCTTAATCTCGCTCCATAAGTTATATTCGTAATAAATACTGTGATTGGCACTCAAGCGCTCTTTTTCAATGGGCTTGATCCGCACGGCATCTTCAGGAATCGTTTGGAAATTGGAAACTAAGTG
>NZ_JAWPON010000326.1:0-711 GCF_033344315.1 Vibrio sp. 2132-1
CGCTTGCGGTTGCAGAATGTGTACATGTGATTGCGACCAAGCGTCAATCAAAGAAAAACGGGTTCACGAAAGCGCAGTCAATCGAGCGCAGTATCGCTTTAAATTTCGTGCCTATTCTGATTACATCCGTAACAACCGCGATTGGCTTCTTGATGATGAACATGTCCGATTCTCCTGTCCTGCGAGACTTCGGTAACTTGTCTGCTTTAGGTGTTATGGTCGCCTGTCTTCTTTCCGTTACCTTGTTGCCGGCGTTGCTCAAGTTGCTGCCTATCCACGTAAAAATGGAAACGTCACAAGACCAAAAACATGTCATGGATCGCTTAGGTGACTTTGTGGTTTCGCAACGAAGAGCCTTGTTGCCACTTTCGGTTGCTGTCATTGTCGTGTGCGCGAGTCTTATCCCACTTAACAAGGTGAATGACGAATCGGTAGAGTACTTTGGTCAACGTAACGAGTTTCGTCAGGCTGCTGATTTTATGGAAGAGCGAATCAGCGGTATGACCAACATCAGCATTGCGATTAAAACCAACGAGTCTCAAGGTATTGCCGCTCCTGATTTTCTTAACACGATAGGTGAGTTTTCTAGTTGGCTACGAGACCAACCTGAAACAGACCATGTGGCGACATTGGCAGATGTTTATAAGCGTCTCAACAAGAACATGCATGGTGATGATGAGGCGTATTACTCGCTCCCTCAAGCGCGAGAGC
>NZ_JAWPON010000327.1:0-711 GCF_033344315.1 Vibrio sp. 2132-1
CTTTTAAAACGGATGAAAATGACCGAATGGGCAACTTGGAACAGCAAATTCAACGCGCCAAGCTGTTCTGTGACGCGTATGGCTGCTCGAAATTAGAGCGAGAAAATCTGGTGGATGTGATGACGTTAAGGCTCACGGCTTTGGTTGATTACATGAGACTGATGGCAAGCTGTAGGGATGAGAGATTTCAAGCTAATTTGGAAGAGGAACATCACATCGCGTATTTGCAAGATATCGATTATCTGCGTCAACATCACCAAGCGATTACTTTGGGCATACTAAAAGAACGTTAGTTTGCAATCACGTGTTTAATCTTATCAAATAACCATAGATTTAATGGTGCGTGTTGCTGTGAACGCCGACAACTCATCACGTAGCTGACATTCAATTCTAAGCGGTTCGGTAGTGCGATACTTCTGCATCCCTGCGGGACATGGTCACTCATCGTGATACCGAAATGATCGGTTTGAAGGATGATTTTGTGGATCATCGCTGGGTGTTCTATTTCCACTTTTGGCGACGCATTAAAACCAATGTTCTTCAAGCGTTCCAACAGAGGGTATCGGTAGTCATTCCATCCTGGTGTTTTGAAGAGTAAAAAGGGGTAGAGCTGCAAGTCATCAAAATCTTGTGCGGGGTGATCTTTGCGAACAAAAAAGACGGCTTTTCCTTTTCCCAACTCTTTTTGTGCGACCGATTGAGGTAAGTCCT
>NZ_JAWPON010000032.1:0-18233 GCF_033344315.1 Vibrio sp. 2132-1
CCATTTGATCACATGACAAGATGTGCATCTACCTTAAATTTATGATTTTTATCAAAATCATTAGGGGATTCCTCAGTACCCAGCGACCTCATCAGATCTTAAGTATCTCCACTGAATCTTTGGCAAAAACAGTCCTATGGAATGAACCCAAGTCAGATTGGTTACTTTCTTTCTATCGTGCGGCAGATAGCCGTTATGCTGTGCTGCAAAGCAACAACGAGTCAACAACAGAGCAGAAGCTTGTCGATCTAGAAACGGGCACTGTCTCAGATTCATTGCGAAAGCCTGAAGTGGGTGTGGAATATTACGCGGATGTGGCGAAAGGTTACATTTATCTTAAAAGCAACCTGGAAGGAAAGTTCGCCCTTTACCAAGCCGAACTCGCACCGCTTGGCGCAACATGGCAACGCTTTACCAATCCTCGTGAGCCGCTTGAACAGTTCTACCTTTATGATGCAGGAGTTGTGGCACTTAGTAAGCCAAACAACTTGTCGACATTGACGGTGTATTCTTACCAAGGGCAGGAAAAAGTGATACTGCCATTGGAACACGATGGTAATGTCGCTTGGCTAAGCACATTGGGCGATTTTGAATCAAACAAAATTCGTATCCGAAGCATGTCGATGACTACGCCTCCTCAGTGGGAAGAGTTCGATGTAAAAACGCTGAATAAATCCTTGTACTCTCAAGATGCTTATCAAGACTTTGATAGTCAGCGTTATGTATCCCAACGTATTTTTATTAAGCACGACGGCGTTTCTGTCCCGGTCTCTTTGGCGTATCGCAAAGACAAATTGCACCCACAATCTCCTGTGATGATTTACGGTTACGGCGCGTATGGTTTTACGATGAAACCGTACTTTATGCCTCAGGTTATCAGTTTACTCGACCAAGGTGTGATTTACGCTATCGCCCATGTCCGTGGCGGTGGGTACTTTGGCGATGAATGGCACGAGCAAGGCCGTGGTGTGCGAAAAGCCAATTCTATTGGTGATTTTGTCGCGGCCGCGAAGGCGCTGCAAACATTCGAACGTGGCAATAGAGAGGTTTTCGCCATCGGTTCTAGTGCTGGTGGCACGTTGGTGGCCGGAGCGGTTAATCAAGATCCTAAATTGTTTTCAGGTGTCGTACTTAAAGTGCCTTTTGTTGATGTGGTTGCAAGTATGTCGGATACCTCACTTCCGCTTACCACACAGCAGTATGGCGAATGGGGTAACCCAACCAAACCTGAACAATTGGCGTTAATGAAGGCGTACGATCCGATTCTCAATATCCATAAAGACACTTACCCACCCATGTTGGTTCAAGTCGGTTTAATCGATCTGCGCGTGCCATATTGGGAAGGCGCAAAGTATCTCGCTAAAGTTTCAGCGTTAAGTGAGCGCAACGGGCCGTACTTGTTGCAAACTAATTTTAATTCGGGCCACCAAATGGACCCGCGACAAGCGCAAGAACAACAAGCAAAAGAATACGCATTTCTACTATCACTCATTAAAACATCTAAAGCGGAGCAGTAAATGAAGCTTACCCCAGTGTCAGCGGCAGTACTTTCGGTACTTGCTGCCAGTCAAGTGCACGCCGAATCTAAGGTTTTCTCAATGGAAGAGGTGGTGGTAACCGCCAATAAAATCGATCAGCCATTGTCAAAAGTGGCAGGTAGTGTCGCGGTTATCACAAACGAGCAAATCGAAGAAAGAGGCGAGACCGAGCTATATGACGTGCTGCGTAACGAACCTGGTGTAAGCGTGACGGGCGGTGCAGGACGTCCGCAAAACATTACCATCCGTGGTATGACGGGTAACCGCATTATGATCGTTCGTGATGGCATTCGTTCTGCGGATGGCTTCGGTGCGAATGACATTAATGATGCAGTTGGGCGAGATACTTTTGATTTATCCAATTTTGAATCGCTGCAAATCATTAAAGGGGCAAGTTCTTCGGTGCATGGCTCTGGCGCGATTGGCGGTGTGGTGATTTTAGAATCCAGTCAGCCGGGTGATTTCTTAAAAGACAAAGACTTCTACACCGATGTTTCCGGTACTTACACCGATATCAGCAACAAGTACAAAGGCACGAGTAATCTAGCTTTCCGTTCCGGTGATACAGAGAGTTTGTTTAACGTTTCATACTGGCAAGGACAAGAGACACGTAACTTTGATGAAGATTTGTATAACCGCGACCTCGATGGTTACAGCGGTGCTTATACGATCAACCACTTTTTCAATGAAGAGGTGATGTTGAAAGCGAAAGCTGAACTCTACACCCAGAACCAAGAGCGTTTGGAGGGTTCACCGTCCATTCAACCTGATGGAATTTGGCATATTGAAGACTTTGCTGAGGATGAAACCACAGAAGAGTACAGCGCTTATATTGGTGCAGAGGTGACTCCGATTAATCCAACTTGGTTCGAAGAGTTGGATACCAAAGTTTACTGGCGTCACACCGAAGTGGTGGAAGACACCAACCGTTTAATGCGCCAAGTGGATCACAATGGTTTGATCACCAAGCGTCGCGAGCTGGAACACAAAACCTTCATTGACGAAACAATTGGCTTCCGTGGCGATTTCACTAATACGATTTATGCAGCAAATGTTGAGCACCAATTGGCTTACGGTGTCGAGCTTTCTACTGACTATTACGAACGCACAGATAGCGACTCCAAGATTGATTGGAACGGAGTAACACCTTCGACCAAACAACCTTTCGCTCCTGCTCGTGCTTATAACATTGGTTTGTACGTTCGAGACATGGTGGAACTGGATAAATGGACCATCACAGGTGGCCTACGCTTTGATGCGCACCGTCTCACGCCAGACGGTGCGGGTGAAGTGGGCGGCTTCCCATTAAAAGACATGGATAGCTCAGAGGTATCTCCAAGCCTGTCGGTTTCTCGTGAAATGTTTGCCAACAACATTGCTTATGTATCTTATAACCATGGTTACCGTGCTCCGGAATACGATAAAGCGTATGGCTTCGTAAGCCACGACTTTGTGCCGCTCACGCCGTTTGTCATTGCACCAAACATGGATCTAGAAGCTGAAACTTCCGACTCATTTGAAATCGGTAACAAGTTCGATAACGGTCGTGCGTATGTCTATGCGTCTTTGTTCTACAACAAGTTTGAAAACTTCATCGACGTTGTGACCACGGGCTTTGACTCAAGCAATGGTAATTACATTAAACAATACCAAAACCTCGATGGTGTCGAGACGTATGGTGCAGAGCTTTCCGCGGGTTACGCGCTCACCAAACAATGGGACATCAGCACCAAGTTTGGCTACGTAGATGGCAAAGATGCGGAAGGCGAATACGTTCGAAGCATTACGCCATTCGAAGGTAACGCTCAACTGAAATACGCCAACCAAGACTTCAATGCTTACGTGGCTTGGAACTGGGCCGCGGCCATGGATCGCGTTCCTAAATGCCAGACCACGCTTGGTCTAGCGACAGAGTGCGCGCAGACAAGTGCGTGGAATACGTTTGATATTGGCGCAACTTACCACGTTTCCAAAAACCTTCGTGTTAGCGCAAACATCATCAACCTGTTCGACAAAGAATACATCCGATACCAAGACGTAGCGGGTATCGCTGAGGAAAGTAAGCGTTACTCAACTGAGCCTGGGCGCTACTTCACGCTAAATGCAAAATACGAATTCTAGGACGAAATCATGAAGCTAAAACCATTGGCGTTTTCACTGCTTATTGCATGTACCCCTGCGGCGCTGGCTGCAGAGTGGGATTATCCCTCAACGGATTCTGTGGTGACCAATGAAGCGCAAGCGAAAACTTATCTAGACAGCCACTACTCAGAAGCGGGCGAGTTTAAGTTCCGTTACAAAACCCAGTCTCAGCTTGGTGAGCATTACAATTTTGATGTTTGGGTAAACGGTGAATATCAAGCACAGCGCACCTTAGTAGTAACAACTGATAAAAATCATCACGTTGTGCGAGTGTTTAAGAGCCTTGAAGATACGATAATTCGCAACGGTAAACCAACGGTTGCAATGGAATTGGAATCGCCTCGCCAACTGCAAGCACAAGAGCCACCGGCTCTGAGATCTGGAAGTTTGGTTGATGTTGAGGTTTCTTTATTCAACCCAGATCTTCGTACTATGCAACAACAAGCGGCACCAGAATCGACGTGGTCAGCACTGTCTGATTACCCTCAGCCGATCGAGTACGTCACCAAGTCGATTGAGGTTTTACAGTCCGGCGGTAAGTTCTATCTCTCTAACCCAAGATTAAAGCAAGTGGATGCGACGGGTTTATTTGCAGCCCCAGCACCTGGTGAAGCGCCTGTACTCGATACGTTGGACTTTCTCAGCGCAGAAGGGGTTCAAGCATTTGACAGTGTTGATGAGATGCAAAGCACCGAGTTTGGTGACAATGCGTTCCCACAGTTGATGGCTTTTTATCATCTTGATAGCTCGATCCAATATCTGACAAGCCTGACTTACGACTTGTTTGATGAACCACTTCGCTTTGATGCTCGCGGTTTATCAAAAGATAACTCTACTTACTATTACGGTCCAAAAGCACTCATGCTGGGTGTTGGTGGTGTTTCTCCGGATGCAGTCGATGCTGATGTAGTGATACACGAGCTTGGGCATGGCATTCATTACCAAATCGTACCGGATTGGGCGTACGGTCACACTGGTGCTATCGCAGAGGGTTTTGCTGATTACTGGGCGGGCAGCGCGAGCTACCGAACTCAATATTTGGATGCTTCGCGTCGTGGTCAAGAATTCGAGTTAGATACGGTGTTCAACTGGGACGGTGTGTTCGGAACACGCAAAACAACTCGTAGCTTATGGAACCAAAGAGCACGTTACTTCGAGAGCTCAGAGTATCCAGCGCATGTCAGTGTGGGCGGTGAACTAGGTGACGAGTTATGGTCAACGCCGCTGTTTCAAGCGCTTAAAGCATCGGTTGAACGATACGGTGATGATACCGATAACGTGTTCCGCGAGTTTGACGCCATTGTACTTGAAGGTATGTACGGCATTGGTCGTGGCGTGAAAATGCATGATCTGGCGGAATCGACCGTGTTTGCCGCAAACACCTTGTTCCCAAATAAAGACTACGCCCAATTCCTGATGGACAGCTTCAACAGACACAACTTACTTAAAGCGCCTCTTCGTGTTCGCTATGACGCTCGATACATCGCACAAGGTCAAGACGTTGGTTTGAGCCTGAGCCAAACTGGCCGTGAAGCGAGCATCAAAGGGCAATGGCAGCTAAATAACGCATCCGTTTTCGACTTTGATGAAACGCTTTCTGACTCGACCTCAATGAAGGTGGCGTTACCAAGCGGTCTAACATGTGGCACGCAATTCGATTCCTCTATTTCATTGGATTACCAATTTGCAGAAGGCTTAAAGACTCACCAGTGGAGTGAACAGGTGATGCTGGTTAATGGTACGCCAGAGCTTGATATCCAGCCTCAATCAGTGAATTCCGCTTTGCCAGAGCAGGGCGACAGACTGTTCTCTCAGACGCTATCAGATAAGTCACGCACGATTGATGATTCGTTTGCGGTTTACCTGAACATCGAACATGACTCACTGCAGGATCTGCAAGTGACGCTTGTGTCTCCACAAGGCAAATCGGTCGTGCTACTTAGCCATCAATCAAGCAATACCAAAGGATTTAAAGGTTACTTCACCGCTCAGTATGACGAGGAGTTACAAGCACTTGTCGGTCAACCGAGTTGGGGGACTTGGCGTCTCGAAGTGTCTGACCGCGTGTCAGGGAATTCTGGGGTGTTGAAAGAGTGGGGTGTGAGTCACTTTGCTCAGTATCAGTGTAGTGCTGATACCACTAAAGAAAGCAGTGGTGGTGGTGGTTCAGGTGGCAGTGGCTCGCCTTGGACCTTGTTAGGACTTGTCCTGCTTTCAATGGTGAGAGTGATTCGCTCTCGTTAATTAAAATCAAAAGAAGATAAAATCTATGAAGTTTCAATATTCTTTCGTTGCTATGTCACTAGCCCTAGCTGGCTGTGGCGGAGGTTCTGGTGGTGACACGTCGGCACCGACCTATGATGTAGCTGGCACCATCGTTTCTGCAGGTACACTTCTTGATACGCCAGTGTGCATCGATTTAAACCAAAACTACGTTTGTGATTCCACTGAACCGAGTGCTAAAACGGATAATGCCGGTAAATTTAGCCTGACTTCAAGCGACAAAAACGTACTAACCAGCACCATTCTTGCTCAAGTTGATCAAGGTTCAAACCAAACGTTGCGTCTTGCGGCTCCGGGCCAAAATTTAGCAACGGGTAACACGGTCAATGGTGTAACAACGTTGCTCGCGGGTCTTGTAATTGACGGTAAAACCGTTGCTCAAGCTGAAGGGATTGTGAAAGCGCAACTCGCCGATGCCGGCGTTTCTCTTTCTGGTACGGTGATGTCTAACGCAGAAGCTAGCGAGTTAGACAAGCTAGAGCAAAACACGGTTGCGCTATTAGCTGCGATGCAACCAAAGCAAATGACCAAAGGCGTAGCGCTGCTTGCTCAAAGCCTTAGCTTCCAGGGTAAATCATTGGCCTCTGATCTTCTGTCTGAAGCGGAAATAAGTGCATTTGCTGAAGAAATTGTAGCGGTTGCTGAACAAACGGTTGGTAGTAACGATACGGGCGCCGTTCTTTATTTTGCTGAAGGAGCAGCAGACGTAGCAGAGGTTCAAGCGTCTTACCCTGGTCAAGATGCGGAGTACGGCTTCGACAAAGAGGACAAGCAAACGTCGACAGGCGCTGGCTTTAAGTTCGTTAAGCTAGATTCACAAGGTGCTGCTTTAGCTGCAGATGCCACTGACTGGGCTTGTACTATGGACGAGCGTACTGGTCTTGTTTGGGAAAACAAGAGTGCGGATGCGAGCTCGGTTCAATTTAAAGATCGCCTATTTGCGTTTGAGTCTGAAACATTTAAGCCATTTAGCAAAGATGTAGAGCTTGCAGGTTGTAAAGACGCTGGTGATGAAGTTTGTACCACTAGCCAATATGTTGAGTACATAAACAAACAATCGTTATGTGGAATCACTGGTTGGCGCTTGCCTACTTACCGTGAAACATATGACTTATTAGACTTTGGTGAACAAACACTGTTCGCTCCGAACGAGGAATATGCGCCACACAACGTGTATGGTTTCAATGTTAAATACTTCCCACAGCAAACGATAGGCAGTCCTTATTTAGAGTATGGTGCGTTTTGGCATAGCGACTTTACGTTTGTGAATACATCATCACAGCTCGTTGATGCTGAGGTTTATTTTCCTGCAATTATCTCTCGGGGCGTAGATAGAGGCACTATTTCACTCGTCGATATTCGCTCAAGCAACACAAGTGCAGACGCCGATGACTCATACCAATTCCCAATCCGTCTAGTAGCAGTAAAGGGCCAATAAGATGAAGAAATTAATAACTGTACTATCTCTTGCTTTGGCTTCTCAAACTGCAATGGCTGCACAAGAGTGTTCTACTGACTTTGCTAAAACGGCACCTAACACGCGTTATACATATTCTGATAACGGTACCGTAACTGACTTAAAAACAGGTCTTACATGGATGCGCTGTCCAGTTGGTATGACATGGAATGTAGGAAATCAAGAATGCCAGGGGACGCGATCTACAATGTCATGGCAACTCGCTCTCTCCACAGCCAAACAAATTCGTAATAAGGACGGCAACCATCCTCTTCACAATTTTGCTGACAAAAAAAATTGGCGACTAGCAAATATCAAAGAGCTGGTATCTCTAACTGAGCGAGCTTGCCACAGCCCAGCCATAAATAGTACAGGGTTTGCTAGCGGCTATAGTCTGACAGATGGAGATGATGTTCTAGGGCGTTATGTCTGGAGCAACACACCTAATGGCGACGGTAAGCATGTTGCAACTTTTGATACGACTAATGGTGAGGTTTTCAATAGAGATCCGTTAAACTCAAGTTTCAAAAGTTCTCTCTTGTTAGTGACAGATGAATAATAATTATTACGTTAATAAGGGTTGATAGCTTTGCCTTTATAATAAGCTCCGCCAGTGCGGAGCTTTTTCTTTTCTAACCTTTGGAACTTATCGTGTTGAGCAGAGAATTTAAACTTGGAACTGCTTAAGCTGATGTTTTTGGTTTTCTGCTAAACCAGACAACTCTTGAGCGGCAGCAGCGGATTGCGTAATGCCAGTGACGTTCTGGCTCACTAGTTCATAGATGTTCGTTAAGTTGTTGTTGATATCAGCCGTGACCTGCTTCTGCTCTTCTGATGCGGTCGCAACTTGAGTGTTGATTGAGTTCAGATCGGCGATAGCATTACTGATATTAGCAAGTGATTGGCTAACTTCTTGTGTAAGAGCTTGGTTGTCTGACAACATGGCTAAGCTGGAATGCATACTTTCATTTGCGTGACCAGATTGTTGCTGTAGCTCTTCTATAATGGTTTGGATCTCTTTGGTGGACTCCTGAGTTCGCGCTGCCAGCATACGTACTTCATCGGCCACTACCGCAAAGCCTCTGCCACTTTCGCCCGCCCGTGCAGCTTCAATCGCTGCATTCAGTGCAAGTAGATTCGTTTGCTCAGAAATACCTTCAATCACTTCGATCACGCGACCAATGTGTTCTGATTGATCTTTTAGTGAAGTCACGACGGCAGCGGCTTCGTTAAGTTGTTCCGCCATCTTTTCACTTGCGCGAGTGCTTTCCCCAAACATGCTTATACTTTGTGAGGTTAACGTACGTGCTTGATTTGATGCACTATCGGCTTCTTGTGCATTGGTCGATACTTCAGCTGCGGTCGACTCTAGCTGATTGATCGCCGAGGCTACTTGCTCAACTTCTTGCTTTTCTTGATCCGAGTTGACGCTGCTTTGAGTCATAACAGTTGCTAACTCGGTTGATGCTGATGCCACATCTTCACTAATGCGAACCAATGCACTTACAGTTTCACGCAGTTTTTCTATGGTCTGGTTTACATCCCGAGCCAACTGAGACACTTCGTTTTTCCCGATGGCTTCGGCTTTAACTAGTAGGTTTCCCTTCGCGACTTCCTGCATCGTTACTTGAAGGTTACGAATCGGCGCAACGATGTAGCTGGCGAGTACCCAACTAATAAGTGAAGCGGCACTCAAGATCACCGCAAGCGAGACGGCGCTGTAAGTTAGCGTGGTTGAATGTTGTTCGCCATTCGTTTCGACTTCATCGGTGACGATTTGATTCAATTGTTTAGATAGTTTGTCGATGGCGTTGATCATCGCTTCGCCAGCTAATCGATACTCAGCCATTGCAGATTCGTACTTTTGATTGAAATCAGAGGTGGTGTAATCAGAAGAGTGTTTAGTGGTGAGCAGAGGTGTCATGGTAACGCGAGTGAAATCAACATAGTGATTCATGGCCTTACGCATAGCATTGACTTCATTTTGAACGCCAGGGAGATTGTCGATGGAGTTAAGAAAATCGCGGTTTTTGTTTTGTCGCTTAGAAAGCTCTTGGTTGAGAGACTGAACATCTTCGGCTCTAAATAGACTATAAATGGCTTTGATGCGCATGGCGTAAGTGTTGTCTACGATGCCGCTAAGTTCCTCTTTGTGAATGATTAGCTTATGGGTGGAAGCCGAAACCTTATTGAATGCTTGATCGAGTTTACCGATTCCGACACTCAGTCCAATGATGAGTAATATAACTGTGAATAGAACAGGCAGAAAAACCTGAAGTTTAATAGAAAGCGTACTAAGAAATTGACGCATGAGATTGACCCTCTATCGGTTTGATTATTATCTTTTTTATAAATAAGCATTTCGATTTTAATTGTTACATTTGCCAAATCAATGAGTTACTCATACCTAATTGTTATGAAATGTACCAAAATCGATGGGGTTATCATCTTGAACATGAGGCAACGTTATAAAAACGTTACGTTCAAATTGAGAGAGGGATAAGTCGCGGAATTAATAGTTAGAAATGACAACGTGTCATAGAGGGTTCAACTAAGTGAAACACAACTGTCATATTCAAATTCTAAAGTGAGCACCGTTCAAGTGAAACACAACGGCAATAAAGCCACTTAAGGAAATTGTGATGAAAAAGACAGTAATCGGTGCAATCGCACTTCTAGGCGCAATGGCAGTGACTCCTGTTTCTGCTAAAGAAACTATCTCTGCAGTGGGTTCTAGCAGCGTAACTCCACTGATGGAAGTTTTCTCTGAAACGTACATGAAGAAGAACCCTAACGTATTTATCGAAGTTCAAGGTCCTGGTTCTTCAGCTGGTGTAAAAGCAGCGAAAAATGGTTCAGCAGACCTTGGTATGTCTTCTCGTAATCTAAAAGACTCTGAAAAAGAATCAACACTAATCGAAGAAGTGGTTGCTCGTGATGGTATCGCAGTGGTTGTTAACCCACAAAACAAACTGCCAGGTCTAACAGCCGAGCAAGTGACTGCAATCTACAAAGGCGAAGTATCAAACTGGAAAGAAGTCGGTGGTGCAGACAAGCCAATCGTAGCCATTACTCGTGACACGGCTTCTGGTACTCGTGGCGCATTTGAAGACATCATGTCTCTAAAAATGAAGATTTCTGGTAAGAAGGTATCAGCTATCTCTCAACGTGCTCAAGTTGCAAACGGTAACGGCGCACTGAAAACAATGGTTGCATCTAACCCATACGCAATCGGCTACATTTCTCTTGGTACTGTAGACAACACTGTTAATGCGCTAGCAATCGACGGCGTTGATGCGACGGTAGCTAACGTTAAAAACGGTTCTTACAAAGTAGCGCGTCCATTCCTTGTTCTTTACAAAGAAGGCAAGCCATCAACAGAAACGCAAAAATTCCTAGACTGGATGCTAACTGACGAAGCGCAAGCGCTAGTTGACCAAAAAGGTTACATCTCAGTTAACTAATCCCATCGGGACTCTAAAGTTTGCTCAGCCCAACGTTTCGGGCTGAGCCTTTTCTATCCATTGTGTTCAACGGCATTGCCCAGAACCGTGAGATTTTTAAATGACCATCGCAACAAATAGTGAAAAGCTTATGAATACTGACGCTAGAGCTATCAGCAAGTCAGGCCTACGCGAGAAGCGTCGTGTAGACTGGAAAGAGCGCATCTTCCACGGCTTGTTCCTAACGAGTGCCGTAATCGGCATTGTTTCATTGGCCGTTATTGCATACTTCATCGTTCGAGAGAGTATTCCGGCATTCCAAGAAGCAGGCGTATCGGGCATTGTCTTAGGACAAAACTGGTTACCACCTGCGCTTTACGGTGTCGCCACCATGATTGTGGCATCTATCGTATCGACGGCCGGTGCTGTCATTGTTGGGGTTCCAATTGGTGTTCTGACCGCCATTTTTATCGCTGAAATCGCACCAAAGCGATTAGCAGACATCATCCGTCCAGCGGTTGAGCTGCTAGCCGGTATTCCTTCAGTGGTCTACGGTTTCTTCGGTCTGGTTATTATCGTTCCATTGATTCAGAAGGTATTTGATGTACCTGCAGGTAATACTATCCTTGCCGGTATCATTGTTCTTGGTGTGATGATTCTACCAACGGTAATTACGGTATCTGAAACGTCTATCCGCGCTGTCCCTCGTACTTATAAAGAAGGTTCTTTGGCACTGGGCGCATCGAAAATCTACACCATCTTTAAGTTGCTCGTTCCAGCGGCTCGCTCAGGCATCATGACAGGTGTGATACTGGGTATCGGTCGTGCGTTGGGTGAGACCATGGCGATTATCATGGTTATGGGTAACGCGCCGGCAATGCCAGAAGGCATCCTTGATTCGGCTCGTACACTAACTGCAAACATCGCCATTGAAATGTCTTACGCAAGTGGTGTTCACGCGAACGCACTTTACGCTACAGGTGTAGTACTTCTGGTCTTCATCATGTCGTTGAACGCTGTACTACTGTACCTAAACCGAGAAAAAGCGAAGTAATCGCTCGTTAAAGGTGACTATTATGGATCGCGCAAAACTGAAAAAAGCACGCCAGTTCAAAGATAATGTCTTTAACGCATTTGTCTGGATCTCGGCAGCACTAACGGTAGGTTTTTTGTTCTGGATTATCTGGTACATCCTATCAAACGGTCTACAACACGTAGATTGGAACTTCATTACTGATAACTATACGCGCACAGGTGAAGAGCACGGTATCTTCCCAATGATTGTGGCGACCATTTACATGGTTATCGCTTCTATCGCAGTGGCAGCGCCACTCGGTATCATGACGGCAATCTACTTGACCGAATACGCGAAAGTGGGCAGTCGTTTGGTGAAAATCATCCGATTCTGTACCGAGTCATTGGCGGGTATCCCGTCGATCATTTTCGGCCTGTTTGGTATGACTTTCTTCGTGGCGATTCTTGGCCTTGGCTTCTCGATTCTGTCGGGTGCATTGACGCTAAGTATCCTAATCCTGCCAGTGATCATCCGTACAACGGAAGAAGCGCTGATGGCAGTGCCACAAACTTACCGTGAAGGCTCTTATGGCCTCGGTGCTTCTAAGATTTACACTATCTGGCGTTTGATTCTTCCGAGCGCAATGCCAGGTATCTTAACCTCGGTCATTCTAAGTATTGGTCGTGTCATTGGTGAGTCTGCTCCAGTATTCCTGACAGCAGGTATGGTTGCACGTATTCCGGATTCTTTATTGGATTCAGGTCGTACGCTAACCGTTCATCTATACAAACTGACTACCGAACTGTTTACCGTTGAAGAATGGAATCAGGCTTACGGTACGGCAACAGTGCTTATCGTAGTTGTTCTCTTGATCAACATGGTAACGAAACTGATTGCTAGACGTTTTAACACCGCAACTTACTAACAACACTAATTAAGAACGCACGTTAAAAGACACGAATTCAAGAATTAAGAGATTAAGACAATGAACAAATTTGATATTGAAAACCTAGACCTATTCTACGGTGACAACCAAGCACTGAAATCGATCAACTTACCAATTCCAGTTCGCCAAGTAACTGCACTTATCGGCCCGTCAGGTTGCGGAAAATCAACGCTTCTACGCTGTTTGAACCGAATGAATGATCTAATCGAAGGCGTGAAAATTACAGGTAAATTGGCGATGGACGGCGAAGATATTTACGGCAACATTGATGTTGCTGACCTTCGCATCAAAGTCGGCATGGTATTCCAAAAGCCAAACCCATTCCCGATGAGCATTTACGAGAACGTGGCTTACGGCTTACGTGCTCAAGGTATCAAAGACAAAAAGACAATTGATGAAGTGGTAGAGCGTTCGCTGCGCGGTGCTGCACTTTGGGATGAGGTGAAAGATCGCCTTAAATCACACGCATTCGGTCTTTCTGGTGGTCAGCAGCAACGTTTATGTATTGCACGTACAATCGCGATGGAGCCGGATGTGATTCTGATGGATGAGCCAACGTCGGCACTTGACCCAATTGCGACACACAAAATCGAAGAACTGATGGAAGAGCTAAAGAAGAACTACACCATCGTTATCGTGACTCACTCAATGCAACAGGCGCGTCGTATCTCTGACCGCACTGCGTTTTTCCTAATGGGTGAACTGGTTGAGCACAACGATACGCAAGTGATCTTTAGCAACCCTCAAGACGACCGTACTCAAGGCTACGTAAATGGTGATTTCGGTTAATCCACCGTATTTACAAGCATAACTAAATAACTATAAGCGATGGTAACTTTGCCCCTCTTGATGAGGGGCCTTTTTCTTTTTAAGTCGTAGGCTTAAAACATCTACCAACACAAAAATCTTGTAAATAAGTACAACTTTCCTCCCCAGTTTATAAAGCATGTAACTTATGTGAAACATGGCTTTAAAAGTGCTGAAGAGCTCTCGAATGTAACACTAAGTCTGATAATTTTGCGAATGACTTAACAGCTCAAATTTGAACGTATTGATTGCATATCATGGCCTAAGTAGTTTTTTATCGAGGATAAAAAAGTAGATTAGGTTGGTAGGGTGAGTTTAAGAAGTTTTACAAGAAAAGTGTCTTCAACGAGGGACCATCGGTTGCTAGCGGAGGCAATCTTTGATCATTTAGAGAGTCTGTTCTCCCCTCAAGCCCTCGCTATTTTTGAAGATCCTTCAATTAACCCTCGTCATTCAATGAGCTTCTCTCGCGGAGAGCTTTACCCAACCCAAAACTATCCTGAGACATTCTGGGAGTGGGCAAGTCAGTTTGATACCTCTGAAAGCATCATACCTCTGGCGATCAACACTTGTAACTGGAATCACACCCGAGATTTAGGCGGTGATAGTTACATCATGATGCTCGACAACACGCCTATCAAACGTACCTACCTACTGATTCAATCTGTACATGCTCGCACAGCACATAATATCTATGAAGAAAGTTACGACGCAATGCAGCTCGCAGCGGCGCGTTGGCAATGTATTCGTGCTGAAAAAAATGCCTCGAAAGAGATCAGGCACAGAGATATTCGTGAAGCGCAATATGTTGATGAGATTAGCCAACGCGAGCGCTTTATCGAAAATATGAAGTTAGTTCAGCAAGTTGCACTCGAAATCTCTAATCCTGATTCTTTAAAGGACTTGTACTACAAAGCCGTCGAAGCGTTACGTGAACGACTTGGGTTTGATCGCTCTACACTGATGCTTCTCGATATGAAAAAGCGTAGCTTCAGTGGTACATACGGTACGGATGAGTCAGGAATTACGATTGATGAATTTCACACACAATATGATTTACACCAACTTAGCGAGGAGTATATCACCGCGTTATCTAGCCTCGAGAGCAACTTAGTTATTGTAGAAGACGCGCCAATATACACAGCAGGCAAGGTCATCGGGCAGGGCTGGAATGCGATGTTGATTTTACGCGATGGCAATGAACCGTTTGGGTGGTTCGCGCTAGATAACTTTATTCATCGTAAGCCGATAACGGCATATCAAAAACAGATGTTGGACTCGTTTGGTTCACTCTTCTCTCAAATTTACATTCGTAAGCGCCAAGAACAAAACGTACGCATGCTGCATTCAAGCATGGTTGAGTTATCACGTTGCACTACTGTCAGTGGAGTATGCAAATCGGCCGTCACTTTCGCCATTAAAAATCTTGGTATTGATCGAATGGCGGTGTTTTTAACTGATGAAAATTGCTCTTACATGCAAGGAACGTGGGGTACCGATATTCAAGGTAATGTGGTGGATGAATCTTACTTCTTTGGCGAAACCCAAGATTTCTCTCTTATAAATCTGGCTCGCTCAATGCCAAACGAAGTCGCATTTGAAGAATCAGTGCCTATTTATCATGACTGTAATATTGTTGGCTTTGGTTGGGCTGCGATGACGGTATTGACTTCAAATAGCAGTGGTCCTATCGCCTTTATCGCTGTTGATAATTTGCTGACACGTGCGCCCTTAACTTCTCAGTTACGTGAAGTGATTCGTATGTTCGCGTCCAGCTTAGCTGAAGTATTGCAACGTACTCAAGCTCAAGAGGCGATTCGCGAACTAAACGAAAACTTAGAGCTGGAGGTTCAGAACCGAACAAAAGAGTTGGAGGAAGCCAATCGACAGCTTGAGGTACTTTCTAAGCTCGATCCTTTGACGCGTCTTGGTAATCGCCGCATGTTAGAACATGTGATGCAAAAATATTGTGCCCTAGAGTGTGAAGACGACATTTCGTTTGGCCTGATCCTGATTGATATTGACCATTTTGGCTTATTCAATAATCACTATGGTCATCTCGAAGGCGATATCGCATTGATGCGAATTGGCTATATCTTGGATCATCATACCAAAGGTGAAGATGAAGTTTTTTGCCGTATCGGAGGTGAGGAGTTTGCATTGCTCATGATTGGTTCTGAGCAAGAGGAGGTTCGACTGAGAGCAGAGTGCATTCGTCAGTGCATCGAGGGCGAGGGGATAAAGCATCGACATAACCCAGAAGGGGAGTTACTTACCGTTTCAGTCGGTTACTCCTGTTATAAAGCGAAAGGCAAAGACTTTAATTTCGACCATTTATATCACTTGTCGGATAAGGCACTCTATCAAGCGAAGAATCATGGGCGAAATTGTGTAAGGCGATACGAATACGAGCCCCAAGTGTTTGTTGAGTAAGTGATTGTTCATAAGAGCAACTTGATAGGGAATAGGTGGCGGTTGGTGCTCTAGATAAAACCGCTAAAGCAAATTTGACCGCATAAGAGAATGGGCAGCTCATGAGAGCTGCCATTGTTATCTAGTTATTTATAGCTTTTCGAGTTGGTGGTCGGTTTTCGTTACGTTTGCTTTGCCAAGGTTTTGAATTTTCGCTAGCAGCGAATCAGGGCTCCAAGGTTGTTGGTTAGCACTAAAATACGCTTGATTCATGGCATTAAGCTCTTGCTTAATTGCTTGTACGTCACCAGGGTTTAACCTGTCTTGATGAGTGGTTAAATACTCATTTACAGAGCGTTCAATTTTCGCAGCATCGCCCTCTTCGATGACTTTTTTTAGCGCGTCGATGCAAAGTGGTTGTTCAGTATTTGAAACCGTTCCACTCGCTGTTATTGACCGCTTTTTCCATGCCCAAATAGCGATTCCCAATGTCATTATCCAAAGCCCTAAGAAAACAAAGGTTAATGTTCGCCAGAGACTGTTTACATCGCCGCTTGATTCAGGACTAGGGGCTGACACTAAAGGCGCTGAAAGAGGCGATTCCGGCAACGTGATTAGCCCAGTGTCATTTTTCTCTACGTCTAATGTTAGCTCTGGTAACGTTGTTTTCTTCGCTTCATCATTTTGACTGTCCCACCAGTTCAAGTCGTATCCTGGTAAGGTATATTTCCCGGCCTCTGTAGGAATAATGACTTGCTTCACCGTCATGGTAACGGTGCCATCTCTCGCGCTATCGAACTTAGGTTGTTCGGGATACACGCGCAGTGAACTCGGGTAACTAATATTGACTCGTGGCAGATATTCGGCTTGTGTACCGCGAGCCTTAACTTGAATGGTTCGAGTGAGTGAAGAGCCTTGTTTTACTGTGTTGATCGCGTTAGTCGACAATAGATTACCTTGATCGTCTTGCCAGCTCTGTGTCATTTCTAACGCTGAAGCAGGAAGCCATTCACCTTTAAATTCGCTCGGAATCGGTTTGACCGTGATTGGCATGCGTTCCGCTTTGGTGTTGATAGGCATTATTTTGGTTGAGCCCGTCAAGCTGTCGCCATAAATATAAGAACCGGTCAGTTTAGGACCTATCAAGGTATAAGTGCCTGGTTGATTGGCCGTTAAGCGAAACGACTGCTCTATGACCGCTACTTCTAACCCATTTAAGATCTTCTGTCTTTGTTGTAAGCCACCCAGTGCCTCAAGCTTCATGCCTTCAATCTGCGGAGGTACTATTTGCGGGTTATCTAGGCGTCGAGTGTCCGCTTTAATTAGAAGTTGTATACGTAATGTTGCAGATTGCTGAGGGTAGAGCGTACTGTTGTCGACCGTAATATTGAAGCTAAATAGATCATCAAGATTGGGGTCTGTTTGGCTCGCGTTGACACGTAGTTTGATCGGCTCCGTTTTCATGCCATCAGCGGAAAAACTTGGAATAGTCAGAACACCTTCTTTCATTGGTGCAATTGAGATACTCCATTCGGTACGCACTGATTTTCTTCCGTTAATGTTATTGCTAGAGCGGCCATAACGAGGTTGACCCAAGAAGAAGTCTTTCTCTAGAACATTGAAGTCGATTGAGTCTGAGCTGAGCTCAGTATCTGAAATGATTCTGAGGTTAATCACTTCATTCTTGGCTACTTGTGTTTTATTCACACTAGCTTGAAGTGTCTGTGCCATCACCGAGAAACTGGATATTAGGCTGGCCACAAAAATAAAGACCAGTTTTACGCCTTTGTTCATCACAGGCTTACCACTCCTTTTGAGATTGTTGTGGAGGTTGTTTTTGTTGCGCTTGAAGTTGCATTTGCGCACGGATCAAAAAGCTTGGGTCGCGAGCACTTTCTACTGCTTCTAGTCGACGGAACTCAGGATCATCCTGATGCATTTTTTCGGGATGCGCTTTAGCCTGTATTGGTTCACCTTGATCCTTCACTTGCTTGTCATCTCGTTGCGGTTGATGTTGTTCCGTTTTTTGTTTTTCTTTTTTATTTTCAGATTCTTGCTGATTTTGTGACTGTTGTCCTTGCGCTTCTTTCCCTTCGTTTTGAGACTTTTGTTGCTGTTGCTGTTGCTGTTGCTGTTGCTGTTGCTGTTGCTGTTGCTGTTGCTGTTGCTGTTGCTGTTGCTGTTGCTGTTG
>NZ_JAWPON010000032.1:18333-26766 GCF_033344315.1 Vibrio sp. 2132-1
CTGTTTTAGCTTTTCTTCTACAACCGATAGGTTTTTCTTCGCGGCTTCAAAGTTAGGCTTTTCCTCTAGCAGTTTTTTATACAAATCAGCCGCATCTTCTAATTGACCATTTTGAGCGAGCGAGTTGGCGAGGTTATAGCGGCCGTTAAGGGAGGCATCATGAGAAAATGCTTCGATAGCGGCTTCGTAGTCACCTTTTTGATAACTGGCGGCTCCTTTCCAGCTTGGGTTTGTAAATAGGTTTTGCGCCTGTTCATACTCACCTTGCTTGTAGAGTTCCGCTCCTTGTTGGTCGGCATTTAAGAACGGATTAGCTTTTGCATGCGGTGTCCACGTTACTGGGACTACAGTCGCAACTACCATCCAAATCAGGCCGCGTCGAAACAGTAAAGCCGCAGGAAGAAGTAACAACGGCAGTAACCAAAAGCCACTGTTGAGACGAGAATCAGTTTTAACTTCTTCGCTTTGGGTCGCAGAAAGCTGGCTACCAATGTTATTGGTAAAGGCCGCGATGTTTTCAACATCACGGTTGGTGTGCTGAATAGGAACAAATAGGCCACCAGTCTTATTCGCTAGCGTTTGTAGATTTTTCAGATTTGTTTTCGCTACGACGGTAGTGCCTTGTGCAGTTTTTAGCAGAGAGCCATCGGGCAGCGCGATAGGCGCACCGTTAGGAGTCCCGACGGCAAGAACAGAAATGCGAAACTTTGTACCTTGGACTAAATCTAACGCGCGAGACAGCTCTGACGTATCAAGATCATCCGCTAACACGATGATATCGCCTTGTTGCGTGCCGGCTTGAGAAAACTGGTTGATCGCAAGTTCAATCGCGGCAGGCAGGTTTGCTCCTTGAAAAGGCATCAGCTCTGGTGACAAATTTTCGATAATGCCCGCAAGCGTGCTGGAATCAGTTGTCAGTGGACTTAAGTTATAGGCATCGCCAGCGTAAGTAATAAGTCCAGTGGCTCCCTCTTTCCATTTAGGCAGCAAATCGAGCGCCTTATAACGTGTTTGTGCTAACCGATTGGGTTTGATGTCTGTAGCAAACATAGAGCGAGACATATCAAGCACCAAGATACGGTTTTGGTTTAACTCAAAGCTTGGTCGAGCATTGGACTGCCAGCTTGGCCCCGCTAATGAAATGCAAGTTATTGCCCAAGCTAAACCCCATAGAGTGAAGTAATGCTTAGACTGCGTGTTTTGTCCGAGCATCCGCGCTAGGTGAGGGGCAATCAGTGTGGATTTTTGGGCTCTAAATTTGTGATTAAGCAAGAGTGCGATAGGGATCACGATGAGCCCCAAAAGCCAATAAGGATTGAGGAAAATAAACTCAGCCATGTTTTCTCCTTAACAGGAATAACAATACCGATAATACAAATGCAGCGCTTAATGGATATGGAAACCATTCAGACTGTGGGCGCCAAGTTTGTGTGTCGCTAGATACGGGTTCTAGCTGGTTGATGGTGTCATAAATCTTTTCGAGCTCTTCTGTATCTCGCGCTCGAAAATATTGTCCACCTGTCACCTCTGCCACTTTAGTCAGTGTTTGTTCATCTAAATCGGCTGCGGTGTTGACTTTGCGAGTCATGAAAAACTCCTTCACCATCATTTCACCAGCGCCCACGCCCACGGTGTAAATAGTGGCGTTGTATTTTTTCGCAATTTCCGCTGCTTCTAGCGGCTCGAGAACCCCTGCAGTATTGCTGCCGTCACTAAGCAAAATCATGACTCGTTGCGGAGCATCACTGTCTACAAAGGTTTTTGTGCCTAAACCAATACCATCACCAATGGCGGTTCGTTGACCAACCAAGCCGATGACGGTTTGATTAATCTGCTGCATGACGGTTTTGCGGTCTGCGGTGAGTGGTGTTTGCAAATAAGCATGGTCGCCAAACAAAACAACTCCGAGACGGTCACCTTTTCTCTTTGCTACGAAATCAGACAGAACTTTTTTGACTGCTGTGAGGCGATCGATATATTCGCCGTTGAGTTCCATGTCTTCCTGCTGCATCGAACCGGACAGATCGACGACTAACATCAAGTCCCGATACTTGGGTTGGAATTCAACGGGATCGCCAAACCAAACTGGACGCGCACAAGCGACGACAAGAAGGCCCCAGATCGCGATTGAAAGTGCTTTTTGCAGCGCTTGCTTAGGCTTGCTGCGATTCTCATTGGTTGGTAAGTACGCCAATTTGATCTCGGCTTGTTGAGATTCTTGTGGCAGGAACTTGTATACCAGCCATGGGATGGGCAACAAAAACAGTGCCCACCACCAGACAAATTCAATGTTTAGCCATTGGGCAAGATCGGTTATGAGTGTTTGCTCAGTCACGGTTATTTGCCTTTTTCTTTGGTGGCAAAGCGTAGGTTATCCAAAAGACACAATCGTCTACCAAGCTTTGATGCTGCCCTTGGGAAGAATTCTGATACAACGCTTCTTGCCACTGATGTTGTTTGTCTACGAATCGACTTTCTTTGGTATGGCTATCGAGAAATTCATACCAAGCGATTCCGGTTAATGGTGCGATCTCTTCACGCGGAAAGTAACTCAATGCTGCCTGGCGCAATATTTCCAGAGCAGAAGAGGGGGTATGAGGCGCGGTAGGTTGAGTTAAAAGTGTTAATGCTGTCTTTTTTGCGCGTAAGTGTTTTTTACGCCATCTCACATAAAGACAAATGCCGAAAACGAAGAGCAAGGTGGCTGCAAGCACCACCCACCATCCCCAAGCGAGCGGAAACCAATCCGGTGCGTTTGGCAAAATCAAAGGTTCAAGGTTTAGGCTTTGGTTGTTTGTTGTCATTATTATTACTGCTTAATAAATACTGCTTGTCAGTTTGTTAGCTTAATTGTGAAATTAAGGGCCAGCCACTTGATAGCGTGTTAAATGGAATTGCTATTGAATGGCATTGCTGCTTAATGGTTTCTTGATGTTGGGTAAAGTGGCTTTCGAGTTCTCTTCGTTGTCCTTTAGAGCCAAAGTTAAACCATTGACTATGCTGCCCATCCGAAGCTTTCACTTGACCTCTAAAGTCTGTTTCGCCTCTTTCTAACGGATCATAAAACTGAACGGCCCTTACGCTATTGTGTTGTTTGAGTCGACGTAGTTGTGCCAGTTCCGTTGGTGTTACGTGGGCAAAGTCACTGAGCATAATCAATTCGCTGCCTTTTGGGGTGAGCGTATGAAGTGTCTCCAATACTTGTGTATACGGCAGTGTACGAGTGTCGTTGCTTGCAGTACGAGTTACTTGCGCATTATGTATGTCGACTATGGCGTTAAGAATCCGCAGCCCTTGTCTTTGTAAAGAAGAGGGGCGAAATTCAAGACATTGATGTCCGTCATCAATCACTGCGCCGATGCGATCTTTTTTAGCTAGAGTTAGCCAAATTAGAACACTGGCAAAGTGGGCCAATTGAACGGATTTGAGTACATACTTAGATCCAAAATGTAGACTAGAACTTAGATCAAGATAAAGAATGACCGCTTGCTCTTTATCTTCTGCAAACAACTTCGTATGTGCTTTACCGGTCCTAGCGGTGACTCGCCAATCAATGCTGCGAATATCGTCGCCAGGTTGATATTGGCGCACCTCCATAAAATCCATACCTCGCCCTTTTTGGCGACTGGTATGGTTACCACTCATCTGCGACCAGAGACTCTGTGCTGGTGGTAACCAACGTACAGATTGAGTGCGATATTGGAGCAGCTCTTCAAGGGTTAATGTCACCCCATTCGCATGAGGTGGTAATGAATGTGTAGCGGACATATCACTCACTCGTTTATGCACTGCCAACAAGGTTTAGCAGTTTATCGATGACCTGGTTTGCCGTAATGCCTTCAGCTTGAGCGTGGTAACTCAATAATAAACGGTGGCGCAGTACCGGATAAGCCATGGTTTGAACATCTTCCGGAGAGACAAAATCACGACCAGCAAGCCAAGCGTGCGCACGTGCACAGCGATCAAGAGCGATGGTAGCACGCGGACTCACACCCATTGACAACCACTTGTCCAACTCAGTGTCATATTTGTTGGCTTGACGTGTCGCCATAACTAAACGGACGATGTACTGCTCTATCGTTTCCGCCATATGAATATCCAACACCTCTTTACGTGCGGTGAATATATCTTGTTGGCTTAACATTGGGCGTTCAACCTTTGCTTCGCCTTTTGCTTCTCCGCGGTTAATACGCAAGATAGATAGCTCATGCTCCGCATCTGGGTATTCAACTTCTAAATGCAATAAAAAGCGGTCTAGCTGCGCTTCAGGAAGGGGGTAGGTCCCTTCTTGCTCTATCGGGTTTTGAGTTGCCATAACCAAAAACAACTCTGGCAGCGGGTAGGTATGACGACCTGCTGTGACTTGTTTCTCTGCCATTGCTTCAAGCATTGCCGCTTGTACTTTGGCTGGTGCACGGTTTATCTCATCCGCAAGAATAAGCGAGTTGAAGATAGGACCTGATTGGAAAGTGAATTCTCCGGTTTCGGGACGGAAGATATCGGTGCCGGTTAAATCGGCTGGCAGCAAATCAGGGGTGAACTGAATGCGGTGGAAGTCGCCTTCAACACAGTCTGAGAGTGATTTTACTGCACGGGTTTTTGCTAACCCAGGAGGGCCTTCAACTAAAATATGCCCATCTGCAAGAAGCGCAACAAGCAGTTGCTTTACCAGATCTTGCTGTCCGATGATCTGCGACTCTAAGTATTGCTGAAGAGTTTCGAAGTTAGATTTATGCATGCTTTGGACTCTCGGTATCCATGTGATTTTCGTGTTGAGTATTGGTCATTTTCCATGTGAAAAAAGTTCCAACGCTCTATTGCAATTTATCTTTTCAATATTGGGACGCTACAGAGAATTGCAAGTACGTGCTATCTCTGAAAGTGCTTATTTGACAGTGTGTTACATTTATTTTTCATAATATAATGAGAAATGCCTCTAGTTTTGTACATATGAGCCGATAAAGATTCCGTGGTGTGCGTGTCATGAGATATGCACCTGATTCCCCTTGTGGGGCCAATAACAAGTGATTCTTTTAAAAGGTCCGAATATGTTGAAACTTCATTCCTTGAGCATCAAACAGAAGGTTGTACTTGGCATTACGTTTGCTGTTCTAGCATCAACAATCATTGTTGGTGTTATGGCTCAGCGTCATGCGAGAGATGTATTGAGCCATCGTCTTATTGACATCGAGCTACCTGCGATGTTGCAGCAAATCAATACCGAAATTGACCGCGAAGTTGTCGAAATGCAACAAGCGGCAAAACAGCTGGCTACAAACGAATTTATTGTTGAAGCCCTATCTAATACAGACCGTGATCCGTCAGTAGAAGTTCAGTTGGTTCAGCAGCTCAATAACGTTAAATCACAGTATGGTCTTAATGATGCGTCGGTAGCGAATCGTCAAACGGCATATTACTGGAATCAAAACGGATTCTTACGTCAACTTAACCGAACGCAAGATGCTTGGTTCTTTGGATTTACGTCGTCTGGTCAAGAAACGTCCGTGAGTGTGTTCCAAGAGGCAAATGGCGAAGTGAAAATGTTTGCCAATTTCCAAGATCTTAATGGTACATCAATGTCAGGTCTCTCTAAATCTATGGGAGATATGGTTGCTTTGCTCAATGGGTTTAAAATTGAAGATACGGGTTACGTGTTCCTCACTAATGAACAAGGCCAGATTCAAATACACCGCCAACAAGGTAAGAACCAAACTTCTATCACTAAACTATTTGGTAGTGACGCAAGTGCGCTGTTGAACAAAAATAGCTTCAACCTAATTAATGTGGAGTTTGAAGGGCAGGATACTTTTGTTTCTAGTTTGTATGTTCCTTCAATGAACTGGTTTGTTATTGGCGTGGTTCCCGTTGATGAAGTATTCGCAGACCTGAATGCGACAGCTAAAAAAATGCTGTTTACGACCATCATTGTTGCCGTTGTATTCATCCTCATGGGCGTATGGTTGGCAAACAGCATTACGAAACCAATCCGACTGATTGCCGATCGTTTTACCGACCTTGGGCAAGGTGAAGGCGATTTGGCGCAGCGTATTGAAATTAAGGGTAATGATGAAATTGCTCAGCTTTCAAAAGGCTTTAATGGATTTATTGAGAAGATTCATGCCACGATGAAAGAGGTTGCTTTAACCAGTGGCTCATTAAGTCAAGCGGCAGAAAGTGTGTCAACGAAAGCAACATCCACACACGACAACAGCCAAGAGCAGCGTGATCAAACCATTCAAGTAGTTGCAGCTATCAACCAAATGGGTGCGACCATCAGTGAAATTGCATCAAACGCGGCTACCGCTGCTGATACGGCAAATCAGGCTTCAGATAACACTCAAACTGGTCGAGAAGTTGTGATGAAAGCAAAAGAGGTGATCAGCCGCCTAGCCGATGATGTTGAAACAACCAATATTGTTGTTACGCAGTTGGCATCGACAACCAAAGATATTGGCTCGATTCTGGGTGTAATTCGTGACATCTCTGAGCAAACGAATTTACTTGCGCTAAACGCTGCAATTGAGGCTGCTCGTGCTGGTGAGCAGGGACGTGGTTTTGCGGTTGTTGCTGATGAGGTAAGAAACCTAGCTTCACGCACGGCTGATTCTACAGAAGAGATTCAGCGCATGATCAATCAGCTTCAAAGTGACGCACAAGACGCGGTAAGTGCTATGGAAGCGGGCAAAGCGGTCACCATAGAAGGGGTTACTTCTACCGATGAAGCAGTCGAGGTATTAATCAGTATTTCTGAACGAATCACCGACATCTCTGATCGTAATACACAAGTTGCAACGGCGACGGAAGAGCAATCCACGGTGGTGCATACCATTAATCAAAATATCGAAGAAATCAACGCGATAAATGAAATGACAACCGCAACAGCAGAAGAATTGGCGGATGCAAGTCGCGATCTTCAAGCGCTCTCTTCTCGTTTAGACAAGATGGTTGGTAGCTTCAAGTTATAGAGTTGGATAGAATAGGCGAAGTTTAAAAGTTCAATCATTAATTTTAGGTAAGTACTATGAATGACTTCGAAAAAGAACTAGAGCAAATTTCTCAAGAAACCGCTCAGGAGCCAGAAGTAAAACTGCCGTCGCTAGAAGAGCAAAAAGCGATCGTCGCTGAGCTGAAAAAGCTGGAAGCGGAAGGTAAGCTGACGCCAGAAGTGTTAGAACAACACTTTGGTAAGTTTAACCAAAAAAACGCAGTTCCAATCCACTAAGTTAGGTGGTGTTTTGCCTCTAACGTGCGTGATTAAATCACCTGCTCAAACACAAAAAGGGAGTTTATACTCCCTTTTTTAATGTCTGAAAAATGCTAATACCTCTCATATACTTGCCACTTAAAAATTATTGACACTTCAATGAGTTATTAATTAGTACTAGTGATTTTCATACTTGACAATACTACCGCTCTATCTAAATCTATTGCGTATTTCAATAAAAACGACCAAGGGAATGCGATCAGGATGGAGCAGCAAAAAAAAAGAAACGTTATTTTAATCACGGAGGGAAGTCTACAGTCATCTCTGTTGAAAGATGTATTGGAGACCAAACTCGGTATTAGTGTTGCTCTAATCACGCCAGATAATCTGATTCACGGAGTGTTACATGAATCTCTTGCATCAGCCATTATTGTTGATTGCAGCGTGATCACGGATGAAATTTTTCGCCGTTATGCGGAGTTTAAAGCGGCCAAGCAGAAAGACACGCTTGAAATCTTAATTAATTGTGAGCAATCCATATCGACAGAAGACCTCTTTGCTTGGCGTACTTTGGCCGGTATTTTCTATACCTCTGATGATATAAAAACGTTGCAAGTTGGTATTGGTAAGGTGCTTCAAGGAGATATGTGGTTCAGCCGTAAGTTTTCTCAGCAGTACATTACTTACCTTCGTCGACATTGCAAACCTATAAATAAGAATGTTTCCGCTATTCTGACCAAACGAGAGCAACAAATAATTACCTTTCTTTCCATGGGGGCGTCCAATCAACAAATCGCCGAACAATTATTTGTCAGCGAGAATACGGTAAAAACGCATTTACATAATATTTTCAAGAAGATTGATGTGAAAAATAGAGTTCAAGCACTTATTTGGGCAAAGGAAAATATTTCAGACAACTCGTTAACGGTGTAATGCTATTGCAATATTAGGTTGCCTAATTTAGTAAACTCTTAATAATTTCTGTGACCTGAATGTGTTAAAAGTGTTTCTTTTATGAGAAACACTTTTTTTGGTTCTCTTTTTAATAACTTTAGAATTTAAAAAAGTAGCAAATAACTTTACTCTGTGAACTAGCACTTACATATCAAACTAAGTGCTGACGATTAACTACTAATTTAAGAATGTTAAGTCCTGAGGAATCCCCTAATGATTTTGATAAAAATCATAAATTTAAGGTAGATGCACATCTTGTCATGTGATCAAATGGT
>NZ_JAWPON010000328.1:0-709 GCF_033344315.1 Vibrio sp. 2132-1
GGAAACAGCAATAGGCATGGGGTTAGCACAAAAGTGGTTGGAAACAGCAATAGGCATGGGGGTAGCAACCACTTTTGTGCTAACCCTTGCGTCTGTGTGTGCGTACTTAGTGGAAAGCTATATCTTGCGACCGCTCGGTATCGAGTACTTAAGAACCATGAGCTTTATTTTGGTGATCGCTGTCGTGGTACAGTTCACCGAGATGGTTGTACACAAAACTAGCCCGACCCTTTATCGCTTGCTTGGTATCTTCTTACCACTGATCACGACCAACTGTGCCGTATTGGGTGTTGCACTTCTCAACATCAATGAGAATCATAACTTCATCGAATCTATCATTTATGGTTTTGGTGCAGCCGTCGGTTTCTCGCTTGTATTGATCCTTTTTGCTTCTATGCGTGAGCGTATCGCTGCGGCTGACGTGCCTGTTCCATTTAAAGGTGCATCGATTGCAATGATCACTGCGGGTTTAATGTCGCTTGCTTTCATGGGCTTTACAGGTTTGGTGAAGTAAACAATGAGTACGATTTTAATTGCGATCATCGCACTCGCTGTGCTTGCTGCGATTTTTGGCGCCATTCTTGGTTTTGCTTCTATTCGTTTTAAAGTTGAAGCGGATCCTATCGTGGATCAAATCGACGCGATTCTTCCACAAACACAATGTGGCCAATGTGGTTATCCAGGCTGTCGACCATACGCAGAAGCGATT
>NZ_JAWPON010000329.1:0-708 GCF_033344315.1 Vibrio sp. 2132-1
TGCTGTTGCACTGATTTCTCAGTGTCAAAAAGAGGCGCTTGATACGCTAGAGTTGTCTGAAAAGGCGGGCAATGTTATGAACGATATCCAAGACGGAGCAAGCCGAGTGGTTGAAGCTGTCGCACAGTTCAACCGCACCTTGTAATTAATCGCTTCAAAAACTTCTGCTTCAAAGAGCCCATTCTCGGTTCTAGTTTTCCTTCCTCGCTTCGCGAATACCGTTTATAGCGAGGAAGGTAACACGCTGTTATTTCTCGATGAAATCTCACCTGCAATGTATAATGCCGACGTTTCGCAAACGTTAACATCTTCCATTCTTATTACACACCTCGTCAGCATTTGCGATACGAATATAAATAACTTTCGTAGATTAAAATCGATATAAATATCCCCACTGATGACGATTCATCAGGCCTTTTTGTGAGTAATTATGTTTAACTCAGAACGCAAAGCGACCGTGATTCTGGTGGCCACTACGATGATAGCGGCACTGGGCTGGATTTTTTCCAAAGAAACCATACAAGGGCTGCCTCCCTTTGGTTTTATTGGCTTGCGATTTACCATCGCCTCTCTCTGTTTACTGCCATTGTGTTACCGACCACTAAAAGCGGCACGGTTAAAAGACGTGTTGGCAGCCAGTGGCGTAGGTTTGCTGCTTGGCGGCGCTGTGATGACGTGGATTTACGCCATTTCAATCAGCGATACGCT
>NZ_JAWPON010000330.1:0-707 GCF_033344315.1 Vibrio sp. 2132-1
TCGGCGATAGTGACTTTTAGAGTCATTTCCTTGCCTTTACGAATGATACCAACGTCGACAGAAGTACCTGGGCGTAAATCCGTAACGATATCCATCACGCTTTGACGGCCCTGAACTTTATTGCCATCGATACTGATAATGATGTCTTGCTTTTCAAAGCCTGCGGCACTTGCTGGACCATTTGGGTCGATACCTAAAACAACGATACCGCCAATGTGCTCGTTTCCTAGTAAACGGGCCGTCACTGCATTGATGTCTTGCCCATCAATACCGATGTAGCCGCGAATCACACGACCATCAGCGATGATTTTCTGCATAATTTTGCTGGCGAGTGGGGCAGGGATTGCGAATGAGATACCGTAGGTTTCAAGATCGGTTGCCTGCTGGAAAGACGCGGTGTTGATGCCCACCAATTCACCTTGAGTATTCACCAATGCGCCGCCCGAGTTACCTTCATTGATTGCAGCATCAGTTTGGATGAAGGCTTGACGACCATCGCTAATAGAGGAGCGACCTGTCGCGGAAATAATGCCGAAGGTCGTGGTTTGCCCTAAGTTGTATGGGTTACCAATCGCTAAAACGACATCACCAACCTGAGGTTTGTATTCAGAATTCAATGGGATGACAGGTAGGTTAGAACCTTCAACTCGTAAAACGGCAATGTCCGTGCGTTTGTCGGTGCCAACA
This sequence comes from Vibrio sp. 2132-1, assembly GCF_033344315.1. Lineage (NCBI taxonomy): Bacteria > Pseudomonadati > Pseudomonadota > Gammaproteobacteria > Vibrionales > Vibrionaceae > Vibrio > Vibrio sp. 2132-1. The sequence continues at coordinate 688 of NZ_JAWPON010000330.1, forward strand.
AGTTGAGCGGCAGCAGCTCG
>NZ_JAWPON010000331.1:0-707 GCF_033344315.1 Vibrio sp. 2132-1
TGTATGGCGACGTGAAATCGAGTATCGCCATGCTGACGGGCACAGCGTTTGGGTACGCGAAAACATTCGACCGCTCAACGATTCCGATCAGTTGCTGATTGTGGGTGAGGACATTTCAGAGACCAAACTTTTGGCTGAGAAGTTAGAGTATCAGCCGCGTTATGACTTATTGACGGGGACATACAACCGCAACCACTTTGAGTTGGAGTTGAAAACCGCGCTGCGTGAAGTGGATAGCCACCGCCGAGTGCATGCGATGTTGTACCTCGATCTCGACCAGTTGAAAGTGCTTAATGACACCGTTGGGCACGATGCGGGCGATGCCGCGATTCAATTTTGCGCCAGCATGTTGGAAGAGGTGCTGCCATACAATTCCGTGCTGGCGAGAATGGGCGGCGATGAATTTGCGGTGCTACTGAAAGATTGCGATGAGTATGGTGCAATCAATATTGCGAAGGTGATTATCTCCACATTGGGTGAGCACCTATTTATCTGGGAAGACACACGCTTATTCATCAGTTGCTCGGTCGGCATTCGTATCATCGACCACACGGCAGAAACGCCGCAAATGGTGCACGCGCAAGCAGATTCGGCGTGCCATGCGGCGAAAGAGCAGGGGCGTAACCGTTACAATCTGTTCAGCTTAGATAATGAAGAGTTGCAGCGTCGCCAGATGGAAATGCAGAGCGTCAACTTGGTGCACGAGG
>NZ_JAWPON010000332.1:0-706 GCF_033344315.1 Vibrio sp. 2132-1
CGATGCGTTTTTTGTCTGGGTCAGCAGAGTCATCTGTCTTATCGACACGATATTCCACTTTGTTCTTGAACAACACATCATCGACATCAATCGAGGTGCTTACACTCACCGCTTGGCGCTCGGTGGTGATGTTTTGATCATCCTCGATTTCGCCTTTCTGATAGCCGATACCCATGTCGATGTCGTCGTTCATGTCGTAGCCAAAGCCGAATGAATCGATGCGACCTTTGCCGTTGTTCTCATCCACAAATTGGTTTTCTTGGTAGAAATCGACCGTTGAAGTCAGATCTGCACGTTGGCCGACAATCACGTTGTTTTTGCCTTCGTAGCTGTCATCGACATAGGTTAAGTAAGTGCTGTAGTCTTCCGTCACATCATAAGTCACGCTGGCTTCAGCCGCATCGCCACGATCGCCCGTGGTGTATTCTGCGCCAACGACGAAGTCTTCTAAAATACGCGTTTCACCACCAATAGTGACGCTGTCGTTCTCATCGTACTCATCTGTTTTTCCAACGGTTTTTTGCCCTTTGATGTAAACATTGTTGTCGCTATCCCAAATGTAATCGGCACGCAGGCCCGCTAAGGTGCCTTTGCCTTTTTCGTCTTCGTTGTTTAACTCTTCGACTTGTTTACCTGCTGCGGAAATCTTGATGTGTTTGGTCACTTTGACCTGAGTTTCCAGTTCTGCCTGTTGAGAATCCGTTCT
>NZ_JAWPON010000333.1:0-705 GCF_033344315.1 Vibrio sp. 2132-1
TGTTGCTTGATACTCACGATAGACTTACGGAAAGCAATAGCCTCACTAATACACTCATCTGTTAAATACTCACCTGAATCGTCCATCATTTTTGCGGAAACATCTGTGGACGCAATAATGCTGTATTGAGGTGACGTCGATGTGTGCATCATAAACGCCTCGTTAAACAGTGCTGGTTCAACTGGTACTTTTCCCGAGCGTAGGTGAATCATTGACGCTTGCGATAACGCAGCAAGTAACTTATGCGTTGAGTGCGTAACAGAGATGGTGGCATCATCAGGATGGCGCTCACCACGGTGCATTCCGTAACGACCTTCATACAGACCATTAAATCGAGCATAGGCATACCACGCCTCGTCATAGTGAATACGAGGAACAGAGTCGCTGAGTAAACGCGTTGTGGTTTCAACGTTGTAACATAAGCCGTCGTAGGTAGAGTTAGTCAATGCTGCTAACACTGGCAGGGTTTCTTTGTCAGCTATTATCGGGCTGTCTTGCATCTTTTGTTTAATTGATGCTGGCGTCATTTGGCTAGACGGTACCGGACCAATCACACCACGAGCATTACGTTTTGGCACCATGTAAATTGGCATTGCCCCAGACATATTCAATGCATAGTTCAAAGACTTATGACAGTTTCGGTCAACTAACACCGTATCACCGTCAGTCACTGCAGAATGAAGAATAATTTCGTTGCTAGACGAG
>NZ_JAWPON010000334.1:0-704 GCF_033344315.1 Vibrio sp. 2132-1
TGGAGACGTTGCACCCAGAAGAAACACCACTGCAGCACATGATGCAGATCGCACCGGATCAAACAGAGCAGCAACTGCGCGATTACCTAGGTAGTTTTGGTTTCCAAGGCGACAAAGCGCTAGAAAAAGTAGCACCGTTCTCTGGTGGTGAAAAGGCACGCTTGGTGCTGGCATTGATCGTGTGGCAAAAACCAAACCTATTGCTACTCGACGAACCAACCAACCACCTAGACTTAGACATGCGCCAAGCGTTAACCATGGCTCTGCAAACGTTCGAAGGTGCGATGGTGATTGTTTCACACGACCGCTACTTACTGCGCGCAACCACCGATGATTTGTACTTAGTGCATGATCGCCAAGTTGCACCATTCGATGGTGACCTAAACGACTACTACAAGTGGCTGACTGAACAACAAAAAGCCGAGCGAAAAGAAGCACAAGCGTCGCAACCAGTTAAAGATACCGCAAACAGTGCCGCTGCGAAGAAAGAGCAAAAACGTCGCGAAGCGGAATTTCGTAAACTGACGGCGCCAATTCGCAAAACCCTGACACAATTAGAAAATAAAATGGATAAGTTAGGTGTAGCACTGGCAGAGGCTGAAGAACAATTGGCGGATAACTCACTGTATGAAGCCGAAAATAAAGCTAAACTAAATGAAGTGCTGGCCCTTCAAGCTTCGAGCAAATCAGAACTTGAAGAAGTG
>NZ_JAWPON010000335.1:0-702 GCF_033344315.1 Vibrio sp. 2132-1
TGATCATTTCTTGAATTTCCACCGTCGCTTGTTGCGTGCGCTGCGCAAGGTTACGAACTTCGTCCGCCACCACAGCAAAACCACGCCCTGCTTCACCAGCACGCGCCGCTTCAATCGCCGCATTCAAAGCAAGCAAGTTGGTTTGCTCAGAGATGCCTTGAATCGTACCCACTACGCTACCAATCGACTCAACACGCTCTTCGACTTGGTTTACGGCTTGTGCAGAAGAAGCAATATCTGAAGATAGCTCGCTCATTTTCGCCACTGTGCTTTGCAAGAACTGTTGACCCGTTACGGCTTGCGTAGAAGCTTGTTCCGTCAAAGAAGAAGCCGTTTGAGCATGATCGGCCACCGTTTGTACGGTCGATGACATCTCGCTCATGGCCGTCGCCAGTTGGTCAATCTCGTTGAACTCTTCTTGCGCCGACTCTTTAGTTTCTGACATGCTCAGTGTCATCACTTCCGTCAGTGTCGCTAGCTCGTCGGATGCGTTGATTTGCATTTGAATCACGTCATGCAGTTGGCGACGCGTTTTCTCTAGCTCTCGTGCCACATCTCCGTATTCATCTTTACAGTCCATACCAAACGGTACCGACAAGTTTTTGCTCGCCATTAATTTGATGGCTTCATTGAGATACTGTGTTTGGCGCAGCATTACGCGTGCGGCGGCCAATAGTAAAGCCACAAAAACGACGATAAGTA
>NZ_JAWPON010000336.1:0-701 GCF_033344315.1 Vibrio sp. 2132-1
CTTCTTGGATAAATGGATAGTGTTTAACAAGTTCATCTGAGAAGTAAGTACTCAATTCGCCGTTTGTTGCGGTCATCAACTTCATTGGGTCTTGCGTGATATGGTCTGTACCTTGAGGGACAGATAATTGCCACTCGTTGCGGAATTTACCTTCACCAAACGCCAAAGAAAGCTCATTAACTGAAAGCTTAAAGCCCTTACTAAATAGCGTGTCGATGTGAGGCATTAATTCGGACACCTGTTGTTCATCAAGTACTGGTGAGCTTTGATAGATCGACATAATTTGATCGAACGAATTACTATCGACATCTGCAATAGCAAAATTCAACTTAAAGTTATCAACATCAGTGCCATCCGTTAGGCGCATTTTTTGAGCATTAATGTTCAATTGGCTGTTTAGCTTCTCACCGGTTTCGTCATTCGACGTGTTGCCGCTGTAGCTCGCCTTTTCAATCAAAAATACCTGTTTAAGCGATGAATCAACCACATCTAACTTTTCTAGAGAAAAGGTTTGTTCACCAAGCCAATAACCTTTCGCTTGCTTACCCTTACCTTGTCCACTCAGATCATTCAGGTGTAACTCGTCACCATTTTCAAAATCGACTTGAACTGAAGGAATCGATACTTGGTACTTCAAATCACCAAGCACGGTAACATCGCCAGTCACTTGTGCAGGACTTGTCGAAACCGATACGCCTTGC
>NZ_JAWPON010000337.1:0-701 GCF_033344315.1 Vibrio sp. 2132-1
TAGCGAGTAAACATCATTGGCGACGTAGCTGAACTTCGCTGCTGAATCTTGCGCCGGAGTGTCCCAACTTGTGATGGTGCCACGTAGGTACAGTGCTGTTTCACCAAACGTTGGTGCATCCGCAGATTTGGTTACGGAAACCACAGGTTTTTCAACTTTCTCATCTTGAACGTATAGCGCGTTCAGTGTGAAGTTGTACTTGCCTGTTTCTGCGACGGTGAGTTTACAGTTTTCCTCTGCGCCTAGCTCCAGAGAGCCGCTGCCCACTGTTGCCACAGAACAACCGATGTTCGGATTTGCCCAACCTGTGTCTGCAAATTTGAACTCGTGGCTGCCTGCTTCAAGTACGCCTGTTACTGAGTACATGCCGTTGCCAATGAAAGTCATTGCCCAGTCGCTGTTGTCTGACCAATTGTTCATTGTGCCTTTCACGTAAACCACGGTTTCACCGAAAGGAGGAATGCTCGATACGTCTTTGTTGTCCGTATTGACTGGCAGACCCGCACCTTGCGCGCCGTCTTGTGGCTGTACGAATACCGCAGTAGTCAGTGCTGGCACAGTGAAGGTTTCATTTGCGAAGCTTGCGCCTTTCACGATGTCATCTGCAGAGTTTTGTTGAACTTCATGCAGCTCGAAACCTGTCGCGCCTTTCACGACAAATGATTTCTCTGTTGATGTTGAGTTCACCACAGCCACGATCG
>NZ_JAWPON010000033.1:0-19226 GCF_033344315.1 Vibrio sp. 2132-1
TTCTTTTAGTTGTTGATTTCATAACACTCTCCAATTTTGGGGGGAGAAAGTGTCAACCTTATTTAGGACGGCACACCCAAAGCAATAAAAAAGCTGGCATTTAGCCAGCTTTTTCTTTTTTGGTCAGTCTCTTAAATCATGAAGATAAAGATAACTGCTAGTGCAGTGATGAGGCCTGCAAATGCATAGCATGCAATTTTACCAATCACACCAGTGTGGAATTTAAGGTCGTGCATGCCGTGGTGTACACGGTGCATTGCATGCCACATTGGCAATGCTAGCGTGCCAATGATGAATAGCGCACCGATGATGCTGGTTGCGAAGGCAGAGACACGCTCGTAGCTCATCGCTTCTGCGTCAATCACGCCTAGTGGGACCAAGATACCTAGCACAAGAACGGTGATTGGCGTGATCATCGCGAACCAAGTACCACCTGAGCCAAACAGACCCCACCAGATTGGCTCATCAGAACGTTTTGGTGATGTGTTTACACTATAATTCGGTTTCATTGCTCAGCTCCTTACACCACGATGAGAACGATCAGTGAGATAAACGCAACAGCGGCCCACTGAGTCAATACGATGATCTTCTTGTCCACTGGTTTGCCTTTCAAACGAATTGGCATTACTTGTGGCATCATGCTGAAGAAAGTTTGAGCGTGGAATAGGCTACCGAGTAGTGCAACGATGTTGATTGCGACTACGATTGGGTTCGCCATGAATGCTAACCAACCTTGCCATGCTTCAGGACCTTTCACCAAGCAACCTAAACCGAAAGTTAGGAACAGAGTGAATAGGATTAACGGAAGCACCGTAGCTTCACGTAGCATGTAGAAGCGGTAGAAAGGATGGTTCTTCCACCAAGTGCGTTTTACTTCACGAACGTAAGGTTTACGATTGCTCATCCTTATGCCTCCACTTTCTTTGGTGAACCATCAGGTTTCAACATAGCAATCACGAAGTCCATAGAAGACTCCACTTTGCCTTGGTTTACTGCCGCTGCTGGGTCAACGTTCTTCGGACAAACTTCAGAACAGTAACCAACAAACGTACAACCCCAAGCACCGTTTTCACCGTTGATAAGCTTCATGCGCTCATCTTTACCGTTGTCACGGCTGTCTAGGTTGTAGCGGTGGGCTAGCGTTAGTGCAGCAGGACCGATGAACTCTGGGTTAAGACCAAACTGAGGACATGCTGCATAGCACAGACCACAGTTGATACAGCCAGCGAATTGCTTGTATTTCGCCATCTGTTCTGGCGTTTGCAAGTTCGTACCGTCTTCTGGTTTACGATCGTTACCAATGATGTATGGTTTGATTGCTTCTAGGCGCTCGATGAATGGCGTCATATCAACAATCAAGTCTTTCTCGATTGGGAAGTTCGCTAGAGGCTCGATAGTCACACCGTCTGGGTAGTCACGTAGGAAGCTCTTACAAGCAAGTTTCGGTACGTTGTTCACCATGATGCCGCAAGAACCACAGATCGCCATACGGCAAGACCAACGGTAAGACAGATCTTTGTCTAGGTGGTCTTTGATGTAACCAAGTGCGTCAAGTACAGACATGGTTTCATCGAATGGGACTTCGAATGTTTGCTTGTATGGTTCTGCATCTTTCTCTGGGTCGTAACGCAGGATGTCTACTTTTTGAATGCGATTTGCTGACATTATGCTTGCTCCTCTGCGTTCTTCTCTTCAGCCGCTGCTTTTTCTGCTGCTTCACCGTATAGACGAGCTTTTGGCTGTGACTTAGTGATGGTCACATTGCTGTAATCGATACTTGGTGCTGACTCTGGCTTGTAGAAAGCAAGTGAGTGTTTTAGGAAATTCACGTCATCACGTTCTGTACAACCGTCGTCTAGACGTTGGTGCGCGCCGCGCGACTCTTTACGTAGAATCGCAGAGTGAACCATCGCTTCTGCGACTTCTAGGCCGTAACCCACTTCGATTGCGTATAGAAGGTCTGTGTTGAACACTTTACCTTTGTCTTTGATGCTGATGCGTTTGTAGCGTTCTTTCAACTCAGTGATTTTGTCGATAGTCGCTTGCATCAAATCTTCTTGGCGGTATATACCACAGCCCGCTTCCATGGTGTGGCCCATTTCTGTGCGTATTTCTGCCCAGTTTTCGTCGCCTTCTTGGTTCATCAGTTTCGCGATGCGCTCTTCAACGGCTTTGACTTGCGCGTCAATTGCCGCGTCGTTCCAGCCTTTGAATTCTGCTGCGCGTTTCACTGCATTTTCACCCGCTACGCGGCCAAATACCACGAACTCAGCCAGTGAGTTAGAACCTAGACGGTTTGCACCGTGAAGACCAACAGACGCACATTCACCCACCGCGAATAGGCCTTTAATGCGAGTTTCACAACCGCCGTCCGTTTCAATACCACCCATGGTGTAGTGAACGGTTGGACGAATTGGAATTGGCTCTTTTGCAGGGTCCACGTTTACGTAAGCTTTTGCTAGCTCACAGATGAACGGTAGACGCTCTTGTAGGTACTCTTCACCAAGATGGCGAAGGTCTAGGTGCACCACGTCACCCAGTGGGTGTTTGATGGTGTTGCCTTTCTGTTGTTCGTGCCAGAAAGCTTGAGAAACTTTGTCACGAGGACCCAGTTCCATGTATTTGTTCTTCGGTTGGCCAACTGGAGTTTCAGGGCCCATGCCGTAATCTTGTAGGTAACGATAGCCGTTCTTGTTAACGATGATACCGCCTTCACCACGACAACCTTCCGTCATCAGGATACCTGTGCCTGGAAGACCGGTTGGGTGGTATTGAACGAATTCCATATCACGTAGAGGAACGCCGTGACGGTAAGCCATTGCCATACCATCGCCCGTTACGATACCACCGTTGGTGTTACAGTGGTAAACACGGCCCGCGCCACCTGTTGCTAGAACAACCGATTTTGCTTTGATAGTAACAAGCTCGCCTTCAGACATGTGAATAGCAATCAGACCTTGAACTTCGCCTTCATCAACAAGCAGATCCACCACAAAGTACTCATCAAAACGTTTGATGTTGCTGTACTTCATTGATGTCTGGAATAGCGTATGAAGCATGTGGAAGCCAGTTTTGTCTGCAGCGAACCAAGTACGTTCAACCTTCATACCACCAAAGCGGCGTACGTTGACTTCACCGTTCTCTTTACGACTCCATGGGCAACCCCATTGCTCCATTTGGATCATTTCGCGAGTCGCGTTCTCTACAAAGTATTCAACAACATCCTGTTCACATAGCCAGTCACCACCGCCAACAGTGTCGTTGAAGTGGTTGTCTAAGCTATCTTCATCCTTGATAACTGCTGCTGAGCCACCCTCTGCAGCGACCGTGTGGGAGCGCATTGGATAAACTTTAGAAATCAGAGCGACTTCTAAGTCTGGGTTTGCTTCAGCCGCTGCAATAGCAGTACGAAGACCAGCGCCGCCTGCGCCGATGACTGCGATATCTGTGGTGATAATTTGCACAGTTATCCTCCAGTGTGTGATTGCGGAAATCCGCTTGTTATTGTCATTACGAGGCGCTCTTTAAAAAGAACTCCCCAAAAGTAGTAGGGTTAGTGTAGATGAGCCACATGGCAGAAAAATTGATGTAATTGGGTTTTTGCTTCGGTAATGCACTTAAGGGCATAGAATTTATAGGTTATGTGACTGCTATCACGGCATCGAGGTTTTGGCCCTCAAGCATTAACATTAGGGATGTTAAACCTGTGTTGCGTGACATTAACCGCATGGATAATAGGTTTTTAACTGAGTGTTTTTTGTGCTGCGGCACGAGTAATGCTTGCCTCAAATTGGCGAGCACATTAGTAAAAAGAAGAAGGGATATTCCTCTCTTCTTGAAGAGTAAAAAGCATGTAGAATGAGGCTTTCCTCGCTGAATTAAAGTTTGAGAGACTTGTTATGCAAACCAACTGGCAACCTACTGCTTCCATTGACCAACTTCGTCAACGTGCGACGTTAATCGCGTCGATTCGACAATTCTTCGCTGACCGACAGGTGATGGAAGTCGATACGCCAGCCATGAGTCACGCAACCGTGACTGACATTCATTTGCATACTTTCCAAACCGAGTTTGTTGGCCCAGGCTATGCCGATGGCAGTAAGCTGTTTTTTATGACCAGCCCAGAGTTCCATATGAAGCGCCTTTTGGCTGCGGGCAGCGGTTGTATTTATCAAATCAACAAAGCATTTCGTAATGAAGAGAATGGTCGCTACCACAACCCTGAATTCACGATGTTGGAGTGGTATCGCGTTGGCTTTGACCATCATAAATTGATGGATGAAATGGATGACCTGTTGCAGCTGGTATTGAAGTGTGGCGCAGCGCAGCGCATGACGTATCAGCAAGCCTTCATTGATGTGTTGGGTGTGTGTCCACTGGAAGGCTCGATGACTGAGCTGAAAGCGGCGGCAAGCAAGCTGGGTTTGAGTGACATTGCTGAGCCTGAAGAAGATCGCGATACGCTGCTGCAACTACTATTTAGCGTGGGAGTAGAAAACAAAATTGGTCAGGACGTGCCAGCTTTTGTGTACGACTTCCCTGCATCACAGGCGGCGCTTGCGAAAATCAATCCTCAAGATCATCGCGTCGCGGATCGTTTTGAAGTGTACTTTAAGGGGATAGAGCTGGCGAACGGATTTCATGAACTGGATAACCCGAAAGAGCAATTAGCGCGCTTTGAACAAGATAACGCAAAGCGTATCGAAATGGGTTTAAAACCACAGCCGATCGATTATCATCTGATCTCTGCACTGGAAGCAGGGTTGCCAGATTGTGCAGGGGTCGCGTTGGGTATCGATCGTTTGATCATGCTGGCGCTGGGCTGTGACCACATTGATCAAGTGACGGCCTTTCCATTTCCAATTGCATAAGGACGTCCAATGAACCTGACGGCTGCACGTTTCGTCATCTTTAGCTACGCCATATTGATCGCTTTTTTATCTCTGAGTTCAGGTGAACTGCAAGACCGGGGTAATATCGCGTATCTCGACAAAATGCAGCACGCTATGGCGTACAGCGGCTTTGCGTTTTTAGGTTGTTTTTGTGTGTGGCGTTGGCGTCAACGTTGGGCGGTGGCGATTGGTATTTTGCTATTCAGCGCCGTTATTGAGTGGTTGCAAGGGTATGTAGGGCGACAAACTTCTTGGTTAGACCTTGTCGCCAACTCAACTGGCATCTTAACTGGTCTGTTATGTTACCGTATTTGGAGCCTCTATCGACCTAGGTTGGTGAAGTCGCTATACTCGATTCGTTAATGAAGAGGGAACACGATAACAATGAAAACGCGCGACAAAATCGTCTACGCGGCACTGGAGTTGTTCAACCAACATGGTGAGCGAAACATCACCACCAATCACATTGCCGATCACATCGAAATTAGCCCTGGTAATCTGTATTACCACTTCCGCAATAAGCAAGAAATCGTTCGTGAGATCTTTGCGCTTTATTCAGCAGAACTTTTAGAAAGATTTACCCCTATTCAAGGTTCGCAAGAGAGCCTGACTATGCTGAAGAGCTACCTAGACTCTATTTTTACCTTGATGTGGAAATACCGCTTTTTCTACGCAAACTTACCAGAAATCTTGTCACGAGATGAACAGCTACACGAACAGTACATCGATGTGCAAGAGAAGCTGCAAGCGAACCTCATTGCTATTATGCAAGAGTTCGTAACGATGAAGCTGTTGAATGTCGATCAACAACAGTTGAAGTCATTGGTATGTACATTGCACTTGATTGCGTGTAGTTGGTTGGCATATCAATCCGCGATGGCTTCAAAAACCAACATTACTGAGCAAATGGTGAAGCAAGGGATGTTGCAGATGCTTAATGTCGTTAAGCCATTAGCAACAGAGCAGGGCTTAGAGCAGCTACTGTTATTAGAAGATGCGGTTAGCAATCTACACAGTTAAACGTCAAACTGCTTAATATTTCGAGAGTCACTCTCATTTTCGAGTCGTGGCTCGAGTTGACTTGTCAAATATGCCACGCACAATAGTCCCATACGCTAAAAACCCTTGCAGGGATAAGATTCTCGATAAAGGAACTATCGCCCCATGAATTACGACATTTTTAATGGTGATGCTGATGGCATCATTGCTCTTCTACAATTGCGTTTGGCTGATCCTGTCGATGCCCAGTTAATAACCGGTGTAAAGCGCGACATCAAGCTGGTGGAAAAAGTAGACGTGCAAGCGGGTGATGAGCTGACTGTGTTAGACATTTCGATGGAAAAGAACATGGCAGGTCTAGAGCAAGCTTTGGCTCAAGGCGCGCACGTCTTTTACGCCGATCATCACAAAGCGGGCGACATTCCTCAGCATGGTAATTTGGATGCGCACATCGATCTCGATGCCAACATGTGCACGGCGTTGATTGTCGATAAGTTGCTTGATGGGCGTTTTCATGACTGGGCGATTACGGCGGCTTATGGCGATAACATGATTGCTAAAGCCGATGAGTTAGCGAATAACGCGGGCTTGTTGCAGCAACAGAAAGAGCAGCTAAAAGAGCTGGGTACTTTAATTAACTACAACGGCTACGGATCGAAGGTCGAAGATTTACACTTTCACCCTGCGGAGCTGTACCGAGCTTTGCTGAAGTACACGTCACCATTTGAAGCTATTGAAGATACGGCCTCGCCATACTACCAATTGCAATCGGCTTACCAACAAGACATGGAGGCGGCTCTCGCAGTGCCTGCCATGCATGAGAGTGGTAAGCTGAAGTTGTTTGAGTTACCAAACACGGCGGCATCACGCCGAATCAGTGGTGTTTATGGCAACTGGCTAGCAAACCAAACCCCTGACTCTGCGCATGCGGTACTTACTGAAAATGCAGATGGTACTTATACGGTTTCACTCCGCGCCCCATTAAACAATAAACAAGGTGCCGTTGCCGTGTGTGGTCAGTTCCCGACAGGTGGGGGGCGAGAGGCGGCGGCAGGAATCAACGCGTTAAGCAAAGATGATGTGAATGCTTTTATTGATGCGGTAGAAACCTACTACGCATAGCATTTTCCAAAATATGAATACAAAAAAGGAGCCGAGTGGCTCCTTTTTTATTATAAGTCTATGAGTCAGATAATCAGCGTTTTAACCAAGATTTCGGATTCTGCGCTTCACTATTACGACGAATTTCGAAGTACAGCGATGGTCTGTCTTGACCACCTGTATCACCCGCGAGAGCAATCACTTCGCCGGCGGTGACTCGGTCGCCTTCTTTTTTAGTTAACGCTTGGTTGTAACCATAGAGGGTCATGTCACCTTTTCCGTGGTCGAGCAGTACCACTAAACCGTATCCGCGCAGATACTCAGCAAATACGACAGTACCAGGATAAACGGCTTTCACTTGTTGACCATAGTTGGCAGACAACACCATGCCCTTCCAGTTTACCTGCCCGGTTTGTCGCGTACCAAAGTTGTGTAACACACTGCCTTTGAGTGGCCAAGGCAACTTACCGCGCTGTTTGCCGAGTCCGTCCATTGGCACCGCATTACGCTTCGCTGCTTTGGCGATCTCTGCTTTTAAACGGGTTTCGTTGCGTTGCAGCTCGGCTAAGTAGCGTTTGTCATTCTTGATACTGCTCTGAATTTTATTCAGGGTTTGCTTACGCTTGGATTGTGTACTCGCTAGCGCTGTACGTTTTTCGGATTGCTGCTTGAGCAGAGTCTCGATTTGCTCTTTTTCTAGCTCGAGCTGGTTTTTGTTGTGCGCTAATTCTTGGGTTATTTTGGTGATCGCATCAATCACTTCAGCACGTGCTTTAGCTAAATGCTGGAAGTATTGGCTCATGCGGTCTTCTTCCACACCTTGATTTAACAAGTGACCATTGGCCTTCGCTCGCTCGGTTACGTAATACGTTTGCAGCAGCTGTTTGAGTTCTTCTTCTTGCTCTTGACGCTGTGCTTCTTGCAAGGCAATTTTCTCTTCCAGGTTTTCTATGTTTTTGTCTGCTTGTGCGAGGTTAGACTTGGTTTGTCGTATTTCACGCTCAAGCTTAGAAATACCAAGCTCTTGATCTTTTAGTGATTTCTGTAACTCATTGAGCTGCTTTTCTTGGGAAGAGAGCGATTTGCGCTGACGGCTTATCTCACTGGATACGCCTTTGAGCTCTTGCTGACTCACAGCAGAGGAGGTAATGGGATAAGTGGCAGATAAAGCACAAGTTAATAAAATAGCCGAGCGTAGAACAGGGTGATTTTGTTTTCGCACTTGAGAGTTACCTACCACGTTGTTGTCAAAAAGGTTTGTTGACGATTAAATACCATCTCCATGGATAAAGCTTTGCGACTTGCCGTTAAAGCCTTGATCCATATCGAGAGAGGGTTTGTCCGTTTTTGGACGTCCGACGATTTTTGCAGGCACGCCAGCCACCGTTGTGTGAGGAGGCACGGCTTGCAATACCACAGAGCAAGATCCGATTTTCGCGCCTTCACCGACTTCGATATTGCCAAGAATCTTTGCACCAGCTCCGATCATCACACCCTCGCGAATTTTCGGGTGACGATCACCGCATTCTTTACCAGTACCACCAAGGGTGACATCTTGCAGTATAGACACGTCGTTTTCGACCACGGCAGTTTCACCAATCACGATGCCTGTTGCATGGTCGAGCATGATACCACTACCAATGCGCGCTGCAGGGTGAATATCGACCTGACATGCTACCGAAATCTGATTTTGTAGGTAAGTCGCAAGAGCGTGACGACCTTGCTTCCACAGCCAGTTTGCTACTCGGTAGCCTTGCAGTGCGTGATAGCCTTTTAGGTACAGCAATGGCATTGAATACATTGAAACAGCAGGGTCGCGATTGACCGTGGCACAAATATCACAAGCCGCACCGTCAGTGATGGTTGGATCAGCCGCAAAGGCTTCTTCAACCACTTCACGCACAGCCATCGCTGGCATGGAAGCGGTGTTCAATTTGTTAGCCAGAATATAACTCAGAGCGGCACACAAACTTTCATGCTTGATAATGGTGGCATGATAGAAGCTTGCCAGCATAGGCTCTTGTTCTGACATTTCACGGGCTTCTGAGACAATTTTGTTCCAGACTTTTTGTTTTTCGCAGTGTTTCATTCTCAATATCCAGAGTGGTTCTTCCGTGACCCGACAACTTCAATTTTTCTCAGATGAGCTGCAAAGGGCGGTAGATTGCTACTTTCCTTCGGCTTTTTTGTCACGAGCAAGTAAATCTTGCGCTGCTAAGCGCGCATCTTTTCCTTGATACAATACTTGATAAATTTGATCAACTATCGGCATCTCAACACCCATACGTTGAGAAAGTAGCCATACTTCTTTTGTATTGCGGTAACCTTCAACCACTTGACCAATTTTTTCTTGAGCCGTATCAACGTCTTTACCTTGGCCTAATGCCAAGCCAAAGCGTCGGTTACGTGATTGGTTATCGGTACATGTCAGGACAAGATCGCCTAAACCCGCCATGCCCATAAAGGTTTCTGGCTGTGCACCCAGCGCAGCACCAAGGCGACTCATTTCAGCCAAGCCACGAGTAATTAATGCAGTACGGGCGTTGGCGCCAAAACCGATACCATCAGACATACCTGCACCAATCGCAATAACGTTTTTCACAGCGCCGCCCAATTGCATACCAATAAAGTCACTATTGGCGTATACGCGGAAGGTTTTGCTACAGTGGATTTTTTCTTGTAGATCCGCAACAAATTCAGAATCTGGAGACGCAACTGAAATTGCAGTCGGCATACCCATTGCGAGCTCTTTCGCAAACGTTGGGCCAGACAATACTGCTAGTGAGTAGTTTTCACCGATAATGTCATAAGCGACGTCTTTCAGCAGGCGCCCCGTTTCAGGTTCAAGCCCTTTGGTTGCCCAACAGATGCGAGAGTCTTCGCGCAAGAATGGTTTACAGCTGTTTAGCACGATGCCAAAGACATGGCTTGGAACCACAACCAACAAATCTCGGCTTGCTTGAACGGCTTTTTCTAAATCCGATTCAATGATCAAGCTTTCAGGGAAATCAACACCTGGTAAGAAGGCATGGTTAGCTCGGTCTGCTTCTAGGCGAGCCATGTGCTCTGGCTCGTGTCCCCAAAGGACAACGTTCGCGCCGTTACGAGCGAGTGAAATTGCCAAAGAGGTGCCGTATGAGCCTGCGCCAATCACAGTCATTGCGATGTCTTTACCGTAAGCATTGTTTGTATTTGCTTGTGTCATGCTACCGCCTAATTGTCTTGCTACTAGTAGAATCTAGTTCCTAATCGTCAAATTTTACGCCTTCTGGCGATTAGGAACTAGGAACTTTTGTCAGAAATAAAAAATGCACATTGCATCGAATGGTAGACGCTCTGTGCATTTTATTTGAGTGGGTGACGTCAGCACTGTGGCTATTCGTCACTTATAAAACGTGAATTACGCTTCAGCTTCGCCTTGTTGAGCTTGCTGTTGTAGGTAGTTCATGAATAGCGCGTCAAAGTTTACTGGCGCTAGGTTCAGTTGAGGGAACGTACCTTTAACGACTAGGCTTGAGATAGTTTCACGAGCGTATGGGAATAGGATGTTCGGGCAGAATGCGCCTAGGCAATGTGCAAGTTGACCAGCTTCCATTTGTTCAGCAGTGAAGATACCACCTTGTTGAACTTCACATAGGAACGCAGTCTCTTCTTCGTTCTTCACAGTAACGGTTAGGCGTAGAACAACTTCGTAAACGCCTTCACCAAGCTCACGGCTTTGAGTGTCTAGGTCTAGTTTAACGTCTGGGTTCCACTCTTTCTGGAAAATTACTGGAGAGTTCGGCGCTTCAAAAGAAACGTCTTTTAGGAAGATGCGTTGAATTGCGAAGTTTTGTTGTGCGTCTTGAGGTGCTGCTTCAGCCATTTTTTAATCCTTAAATCAATATTTGTTGAGCCTAGAAACGTCTAAGCTCAGAAAACTGGTATGTCCTGAGACTAACTGAGCCAATCTACCTTGACTAGATGAAGCGTGTATTACGTGCAAAGCGTCACAACTTAATGCTCCAACTGCTTTCAATTTGCTCAGTTTTTTGTCCGCGAGGCTTGGTAAAAGCGCGTTTAAACGCGAACTTTCGTTCTTGCCACGTTCCTACTTCTTACCGCGAACTAACGGCAGGTTCGCTTCGTTCCACGCAATCAAACCATTTTTTAGTAGGCTCACGTTTTCGAAGCCAGCTTTTACTAGTAGGTTTGCGCTTTCTTGAGCGGTCTGTCCTGTCTTACATACAACAATGATTGGGTCTGATTTGTGGTTTTCAAGGCTACCCAAGTTACCCGCTTTGATGTCTGACGGTAAAATGTGAAGTGAGTCGGTGATATGACCTTTTTTGAACTCGTCTTTGGTACGGATATCCACTACAACGCCGTTTTCACGGTTCATAAGATGAGTCAGTTGGTTTACGTTGATTTCTTTGTATGCGGCTGTCGCTGATTTCACGATGTTCATGATAAAGGCGACAAGAAGACCTACCCAAACCAAAGATAGAATCATGTTCTGTTGGAAAAATTCAATGTACTCTTGCATGTCTTGAGCTCTTACGCTGTTGGCGGAAAAATAAAGCAGGAGTATAGCGAGGTTACGGCTCTTAGGCGAGAGGGTTAAAATTTTCTAACGAATAATTGAGATCTCTATAAACCCGTTATGCCCTTACTATCCGTACATTTCGCTCTGGTAGCTTGATTGCTTTTGCCTATTGGACTTATCGGTTTAAGTGACTTCTGTTTTACTGAGAAAAGAGAACAATAGGTATTAACCCATCTTGTTTGATGTTGCTTTAAATTAGCGCTGTTTCAAGTGCAAAAATAAGAATGAGAAGCGTAAGAAAACCGAACTTAGACTGGGGTGTACAAAGCGTATTAGAAATGACTATGCTTGTGGAACACGATTGTCGGCACTGACTCGTTGTTCGCTTAACTTGTAAGATAGCAACAATAAATCGCAAACATTATTTGATCTTAACCTACAGTTTTGGTTAAAAAGTGTAGTAAAATTACGCTAGTTTTGTTTCAAGGTTAGATAGGGCAGCGAGGCCCTACGCCAAAAGTTACTTAAATTTGATGAGGTCATCACTATGTCAGCTAAGAAGCCACTGGCTCTAGTTATCCTTGACGGTTACGGTTACCGTGAAGACACAGCAAGTAACGCAATTGCGAATGCGAAAACACCAGTAATGGATGCTCTGATTGCGAATAACCCACACACATTAATCTCTGCTTCAGGCATGGATGTTGGCCTTCCTGATGGTCAAATGGGTAACTCTGAAGTTGGTCACACTAACATTGGTGCAGGCCGCGTTGTATACCAAGACCTGACTCGTATCACTAAATCAATTGCGGATGGTGAGTTCGAAGAAACGCCTGCGCTAGTTGAAGCTATCGACTCTGCAGTGAAAGCTGAAAAAGCAGTACACATCATGGGCCTGATGTCTCCAGGCGGTGTTCACTCTCACGAAGACCACATTTACGCTGCAGTTGAAATGGCAGCGGCGCGTGGCGCAGAGAAAATCTACCTACACTGCTTCCTAGACGGCCGTGACACACCACCACGTAGTGCTGAAAACTCACTACAACGTTTCCAAGACCTATTTGCGAAACTAGGTAAAGGCCGCGTTGCTTCTCTAGTAGGTCGTTACTACGCAATGGACCGTGACAACAATTGGGATCGCGTCCAAGTTGCTTACGATCTTCTAACTCAAGCTAAAGCTGAGTTCACAGCAGAAACGGCAGTTGCAGGTCTAGAAGCGGCTTACGCTCGTGAAGAAAACGACGAATTCGTTAAAGCAACAGCTATCAAAGCAGAAGGTCAAGAAGACGCAATCATGCAAGATGGTGATGCGGTTATCTTCATGAACTACCGTGCTGACCGTGCACGTCAAATCACTCGTGCATTCGTTCCTGCATTTGACGGCTTTGAGCGTGCAGTATTCCCAGCAATCAACTTTGTGATGCTGACTCAATACGCGGCTGATATCCCTCTAGCTATCGCATTCCCACCTGCGTCTCTAGAAAACACTTACGGTGAGTGGCTATCTAAACAAGGTCAAACTCAGCTACGTATCTCTGAAACAGAGAAATACGCACACGTGACTTTCTTCTTCAACGGTGGTGTTGAGAACGAATTTGAAGGCGAAGAGCGTCAATTGGTTGCTTCTCCAAAAGTTGCAACGTACGACATGCAGCCTGAAATGAGCTCTCCAGAACTAACAGATAAGATGGTTGCGGCTATCAAGTCTGGTAAGTTCGATACCATCATCTGTAACTACCCGAACGCAGATATGGTTGGTCACACTGGCGTTTATGAAGCGGCTGAGAAAGCAATCGAAGCTCTAGATGAAAGTGTGGGTAAAGTGGTTGAAGCAATCAAAGAAGTTGGCGGTCAACTATTGATCACTGCGGACCACGGTAACGCAGAAATGATGATCGACCCTGAAACTGGCGGCATCCACACTGCTCACACTAACCTACCAGTACCTCTAATCTATGTAGGTGACAAAGCGGTTGAATTCAAAGAAGGCGGTAAACTGTCTGACCTTGCACCAACCATGCTTTCTCTAGCTGGTCTAGAAATCCCAGCAGAAATGACGGGTGAAGTACTAGTTAAATGATTAACTAACGGCTCCGAATGACAAAAGCCCGAGTTTAAACTCGGGCTTTTTTGTATCTGGCAGTAAGGGCTGGTCTGTAAGGTTACTGAACCAATATGCCCGCACCAATCACAGCTAGGGCTGCGCCCAACCATGCAAATCGGTTTGGTCGGCGTTTCGTGTAAATCCAGAGCAGTGGTAGCAACATAATTGGCGTGGTTGAAGATAGCAGTGCAACCATACCTACATTTCCTTCTTGCAGTGCGTATAAGATTAGCGTCATGCCGACGGCCATCGCCAAGAAACCATTAAGTGCAGTAATACCAAATACGCGCCAAGTAATGTGTTGCGTCGAGCGAGCGACTTTGACCCCTAGAATTAACAACATGCTGTGGGCGAAAAAGGCACTGATCATTCGAATAGCAGAAGCCGCAACTGGGTCAATACTGGTTTGCATTACTGGCTTGGCGATGATGCCGCCCAATGCTTGGCACATTGCTGCGGTTAAGCCAAGTCCAATACCCACCCAGATGTTACCTTTAATGTCTTCCAAGACGTTATTCACTTGACCTCTTCGGCCAAAGAATATCGCCATCACCACGCCGCTAAATACCAATGATGCGCCCAGTAGTTCTATTGTGGTCATGACTTCGCTAAATAAGAAGTAGCCCAAGATGGCAGAGAACACGGCGTGGCAAGAGAAGAGTAACCCGGCTTGTCTTGGCCCCATACGATTCAAACACGCGAATAGAGCGGTATCGCCAATAAAAATACCAATCAGTCCTGAGGCCATCATTGGCGTTACATGTTCCCAAGAAACCGTTAACCAGCCGCCAGTTATCCAGGCCATTGTTGATAAGATCACGGCTGTGCAGCCCATACGCCAGCGGCTGTAAGAAAATGCGCCTAGGTGTTGTGCAGGAATGACCGAAATTAGGCTAGAAACTGCCCACAGAAAAGCGGAGCATAAAGCAAGCCATTCGTAACCCATGATGTGTCGACGTCCTTGTAGAGTAGAGGAGTCTTAATATGCACGAAATTTATGGGATGTAAAAGCCGCTCTGTAAGGGCAGTAGCTGGAGAGCAGCTCCATGACAACACGCTTTTTCATGGAGCTCTTCGATTAAAACAGTACCAAAACTGCGCCATACACGATAAGTAGACCAATCAAACCAAGAATCAGCCCCACTTTCGCCATGTCTTTGCTCTCGATGAGGCCTGTTGAATAAGCCAAAGAGTTTGGTGGTGTGGAAACCGGTAAGATCATGCCAAGTGATGCGGAGAAGGCGACGACAACCAGTAAACCTTGTAGGCCACCAACCGCAATAAGGCTTGGCATGGATGTACCAATAGCGGCAGCAATAGGCATCAATAAGTTTGCCGTTGCGGTATTAGACATAAAGTTCGCCATTAACCAGCACACTACCGATAGGGCTAAAACAACGGCAAATGGTGATAGCAGGCTGTAATCAATGGCGTGCGCTAATGCTTCGGCTAAGCCCGTTTTGTCTAAGGCAATACCAATTGCGATACCACCGGCAACTAGCCATAAAACATCCCAGTTAATCAGCTTGAGCTCTTCTTTTCCCATAATGCCCGTTAACGTGAACACTGCTAGTGGGATAATCGCGACAACGTATGTATTCATGCCATGCACTTTCGTTGTCATCCAAAGCACAATGGTTAGTGCAAAAGTGATGTAGACGACGATCGCACGCCAGCTCCTTTTGAATGTACCATCTAGCTTTAGTTTCATTTCTGGTTCGCTAGACGGAAACAGCTTTTGCAACAAGAACCAAGCTACAGTGAGTTGTACCAACACAAATGGTAGACCCATTGTCATCCACGATAGGAAGTCTATCGCGTTTTCTCCAGTGAGATATTGAAGCGCTATCGCATTAGGTGGCGTGCCTATCGGAGTCGCAATGCCGCCTGTATTCGCGGCAATTGGAATACACAACACCAGTGCTTTAATGCCTAAATCCCCTTTAGGTGCTGAAGCGACGATGGGGCCAAGCAGGGCTAGCATCATCACGGTCGTGGCAGTATTGGACATAAACATTGAAAAAACGGCGGTAATTAACATCAAGCCCAGCATGATGAACTTAGGTTGTGTGCCGAATGGTTTTAATAGAACTCGGGCGAGGTTGTTGTCGAGCTCGTATTTGGAAGCCGCAATCGCGAGAGCAAAACCACCCATAAAAAGAATAATGATCGGTGAAGAGAAGGCCGAGAAAATATCGGTGTAAGCAATTAACTCTCCTAAATCATGCCCCGCTGGTGGATTGCGAAATAGATGCAAACCTTTATCCGATATCATGATCAGTTCAAGAGCGATAATAAGAATGGACGTAGCAAAAACGGGAACCGGCTCGAGAACCCAAAGTAGGGCAGCAAGAAGAAAAATAGCCAACAGGCGATGCTGAATTAAAGTGAGATCGTTAATAGGAATAGCATCTATCGGCATCATCAAAACACCGAGCGGAATTAAAAAGCACACCAGCAATTTCGCCAACGTGTTTACACTCATCTTTGGCATTGGCTGCCCCTCTAAATATTCATTCTAAGCGCAGGATAATTGATTGTGGAATGAGGGTCTTAGAGGCAGGTATGAGTTTGAGAAATAGAGGCTAAATTTCGAACGGAGTTTTGCTTTTTATCAATAAAAAGAGCCCTTAATAAAGGGCTCTTTAACGGTGTTTTACTTATTTTTTCAAGGCGTAAGGTGTGCCCATAACGGTTGGCTTACCGTTTTCCATGCTTGCGTCAAACTCAATCGCGTCTTTGGCAAACAGGTTAATAACAGTAGAACCCAGTTTGAAGCGGCCCATCTCTTCGCCTTTTTTCAAGATCACGGCCTTGTCACCCTCTGCTGGGTAATCCCATTTGTAGACAGTGTTTCCACGAGGCGGAGTGATAGTGCCAGCCCATACTTGCTCAATGCTACCAACAATTGTCGCACCAACAAGCACCTGTGCCATTGGACCAAACTCAGTATCGAAGATACACACCACACGCTCGTTACGAGCAAATAGGTTCGGTACGTTTTCTGCTGTCAGAGGGTTTACTGAGAACAGGTCACCTGGTACGTAAATCATTTGGCGCAGAGTGCCGTCACATGGCATGTGTACACGGTGGTAATCGCGCGGAGATAGATACAATGTGGCAAAAGAACCATCTTTAAATTCGTCCGCTAAATTCGCGTCACCGCCCAGCAATTCTTGCGCTGAGAAGTGATGACCTTTTGCTTGGATAAGTTGACCATCTTCAATAGGGCCAAACTGGCTAACACAAGCGTCGGCTGGATGAGTGATGACGTTTTCGCCTTCAGAAATTGGGCGTGTGCCTTCTTTTAGCTCACGAACGAAAAACTCGTTGAACGTTTTAAAATGCTTAGGATCTGAGTGCTTTGCCTCATCCATATTCACATTGTATTGTTTGATAAACCAACGAATAACTGCTGTTGTTAGACCGCCAGCTTTTGCTGAAGCCAGTTTACCCATTAGGCGAGTGAGGCCGTGTTGTGGGATCCAGTACTGCAGTCCAACTTTAAACTTGTCCATCTTTAATTCCGATACTTCTGTTAGATTCGCGCTTTAGGGCGCGTGATGTTACTGAAATTTAATTTGCTTGTCAGTATTAGGTGAAGACTTTTTACACAGTTACAGCCTTAACTCAATTACAGATCGGCTTTTTTATTACGTGAATACTGACGATTTGCTTTGTTTTCAACCATGCTTTCCAAAATGCGATGATAGTTTTCAAAGCGAGTTTCGTTAATTTCCCCGTTCTCGACAGCTTCGCGTAGAAGGCAGCCTGGGTCATCATTGTGTTTACAATCTCGGAACTTGCAACCGCCTAAATATGGTCGAAATTCAACGAATGCTTTTGTTACTTCTTCTGCTTCCAAATGCCAAAGACCAAATTCACGTACTCCAGGTGAGTCGATCAAATCGCCACCCGTTGGAATGTGGTATAAACGTGCAGCCGTCGTGGTGTGTTGGCCCAAGCCAGAGTTCTCAGAGACTTCGCCTTCTTCCACTTCGCTCTCTAGTTCCGGCATTAACGCGTTGACTAAGCTGGATTTCCCTACGCCTGATTGACCAACAAAGATATTAATTCGGTCACGCAGCAGGGTTTCTAGTTCAGCAATGCCTTCTCCAGACTTCTTGCTGACCAGAAGCACTTTATAGCCAATACGTTCATATTCTTTGAGCCATTCTTCATACATGGCACGGTCATCGGCTTCTAGAAGGTCGACCTTATTTAAGACCAACAATGGCGCAATATTCAGTGTTTCTGATGCAACGAGATAGCGGTCAATAATATTTAGCGATAGCTCTGGTAATACCGAAGAGACAATGACCATTTGATCAATATTGGCTGCAACGGGTTTTAGGCCATCGTAATAATCTGGACGAGTGAGCACTGAAGAGCGAGGTTCTACCGCTTCAACAACACCAGAGATGCCCGCCATAGACTCCAATCCTTCGCGCCATAAAACACGATCGCCAGATACTAGAGACTCAATACCACGGCGGAGGTTACAGCGTTGAATTTCGCCTGTTTCAAGGTCTTCAATGTCCGCGTGCTGACCAAAACGAGTGATCACGAGACCTTGCTTGCTGGCGCCTAGCATGTTTTCATCCCACTGGATGGAATCTTCTTGCTTCTTCAAACGCTTTTGTTGGTTGCTACGTACGCGTCGCACCTGACCTTTGGTTAACTTTTTCTTCTTTGCCACAATTCTGTACTTTATGTGAATTTACTCAAATGGTTGAGCCGTACTCTTGGCTCCGTGTATGAGTATCGTGTTTCTCGTATTTTGAGGTATAGTACCTCTTTTATCGATAAACAAATAGGCGGCGTAACCATGTCCTTTAGCGATCAAAACCTAATTTGGGTTGATTTAGAGATGACAGGGCTTGATCCTGAAACGCACAAAATCATCGAAATTGCTTCTATTGTCACGGATAGCGAACTAAATATTTTGGCTGAAGGTCCAGTGTTAGCGATTCATCAGCCGGAAGAAGAACTAGCGAAAATGGACGACTGGTGTACTAATACGCATACGGCAAGCGGTTTGGTGGAGCGCGTTCGAAACAGTCAAATCTCAGAACAAGACGCAGTCGCACAAACCATTGAATTTTTAGAAAAATGGGTGCCAAAAGGGGCGTCGCCAATATGTGGTAACAGCATTGGGCAGGATCGTCGCTTTTTATACAAGCACATGCCTGAGTTGGAAGAGTTCTTCCATTACCGATATGTTGACGTTAGTACTCTTAAAGAACTAGCACGTCGCTGGCAACCTGAGGTGCTAAATGGGTTCACAAAACAGGGAACACATTTGGCCTTGGACGACATTCGTGAGTCCATCGCAGAACTTAAGTACTATCGAGGTACTATTTTCAAGATTTAACTGTTAAGGTTGCGATCCAAATTGTTGTAATTTATATCGCTTTTGATTGCTTTTTCGTCGTTCAGTAAAAAAATAAAGTTTTTTTGAAGGAAGGACTTGCATCACAAAAAAATGCTCTTATAATTCGCAGCCCTAAACAGCGGAAACGTTGTTGATGCGACACTAGCTCAGTTGGTAGAGCGCAACCTTGCCAAGGTTGAGGTCACGAGTTCGAACCTCGTGTGTCGCTCC
>NZ_JAWPON010000338.1:0-699 GCF_033344315.1 Vibrio sp. 2132-1
TTGCCTTTGTCTTCGACATTAAACAGCGGGATCACCAAATTGGTTTTGTGATGTTCCAAATAATCTTGGTAAGTGAAGTTCTCACTCAGTTTGGTGTGCTTGATTTCCGCACCTCGGCTTAACAGGCTCGCTAGCTGGGTGTAACTAACATTGCCCCCCATCAACAGCTTGCCGTGATACTCCTGAGCAACAGAGTGCTTTTCACTGCCGTTTCCATTCGTCTTCACTTTTTGCAGACAATGCACTTTATCTTCGCCAAACTCGTCGACAAATTGCATACAAGCCATGATGTTGAAGTGTTGATCTGGCGTGAGTGCGACCACTTGACCAATGCCAATCATGTTCAGGTTGTCATCCGCATGGCTAGAAATCGGGTTACCGTAATAATAATCCAGGCCCATCATACGAACTTGGCTGATGTACTCCCAGTTTGAGTCCGTCATCAATACACGTCGATCATAACGCGCTAACGCTTGGCCAATTTCACGTGCGACTCGGTTCGCCCCAATAAGTAGGAAGCCTCTCGGCGCAGGTTCAGCGACACCCAATGCAATCGCCATAGGGCGAGCAGTGGCACTTTGTAATACCACCGTACCGATGATCACCATAAAGGTCATTGGCACCAGTAAGCTTGCTCCATCGACTCCGTATTCGGTCAACTTAATCGCAAACAGAGAAGAAATCGACGCAGCAACAATA
>NZ_JAWPON010000339.1:0-698 GCF_033344315.1 Vibrio sp. 2132-1
CTCAATAATTGGTGGGTATTTCAAGAAGCTGTTCGCAACAATGATCATCTCACCATGGTTTGAAAGATGTTGTGGCGCGTGACCTAACAGAGTTTCAGCCGCGTTGTAATTGGTGTCTAAACCACTGTGGAATGGTGGGTTGCTGATGATAAATCGGTAGTCATTGGCCGTATCTGAGTAAATGTCAGACGCAAACACGCGACCAGACAAACCGTTGGCTTCAAGCGTTGCTTGGCTTGAGGTGATGGCATACGCGTTGATGTCACACATCTCAATCGCAATTTCTGGGTTTGCTTTCGCCATGAACGCGCCTAAAACACCGGCACCACAACCAAAATCGAGCACTTTGCCTGACAAGTTAGGTAAGGTTTCCAGTAGTAGACGGCTGCCTAAGTCAAACTCACCATGACTGAATACGCCCGGTAAACTTTTTACTGTAAGTGACTGCTCACCAAGGGTTACCGTGTAAGACTTAAACCACTCTTCTTGATTGAATGGTTTTGGCTCATTTAAGCAATTACCCCAGTAGAAAGAGCAGCGGCGAGCTGAGTCGTATTTGTTCACAGGGCCATATTCTTTGAACATCTTTTCAATGCTCTTTACACCGGAACGGTTTTCACCGACAACGACAATCTCCGTGTTCACGCCCAGTTTAGCCATAAGCATCGCAAGCAAATATTCGGCTTCTGCTTTAGCTT
>NZ_JAWPON010000340.1:0-697 GCF_033344315.1 Vibrio sp. 2132-1
CTGAACGGTAGGGCTCTGTACTAGTAGCGATAGAATTACGCCACGAGATGGATCAAGGAATAGCGGCTCATAAGTGCCTTTTGCTGATTCAAAACCAGCCACTTGGCTTGTGATGTTCTTGCTTGGCTGACGTGATAGTTCTTCGAACTTGCCAGTTTGAGGTACGTAAATGACGTATTTGCCATCTGCAATTGCGTTAAATTCACCTACTAGCGTTACGTCGCGAACGGCTTCTTTACCTTCACCGTAAACAACCGTTGCTTGTGTTGTTGATGTATCACCAGATACGACAACTTGTTGAAGAATAGTGTGCCAGAATGCTTCCAGCTCTTGAGTTGATGGTAGTTCTTTACTTTCTGCCAGTTTCGTCAACAGTGCATCACGCTCTGGGAACTGAACGGCATTTTGCGAAGCGGCAAACAGCCCTTTAAATTCGCCTGCGTATTGACGAACCACACCAAACATTTCACCCAAGGTACCGGAGCGAACACGCAGTGTTTCGGTTAGTTCAGTCAGTTGTTTGTCGTTTTCGTCGAAAGTGGCTTTT
Source organism: Vibrio sp. 2132-1 (assembly GCF_033344315.1). Classification (NCBI taxonomy): domain Bacteria; kingdom Pseudomonadati; phylum Pseudomonadota; class Gammaproteobacteria; order Vibrionales; family Vibrionaceae; genus Vibrio; species Vibrio sp. 2132-1. The sequence continues at coordinate 548 of NZ_JAWPON010000340.1, forward strand.
AGTTGATCGCCAAGCGCTTGCTGTGCAGCTAGCTCTTCACGAGCCTGTTGTAATAATGCAGCTTGTTGGTCGCGATCGCGCTTGAACACAGCTTCGCGTTCTTCGTTTTCTTTTGATTCAACAATGCTTTCTGATTTTACGTTTTTTAGT
>NZ_JAWPON010000341.1:0-697 GCF_033344315.1 Vibrio sp. 2132-1
TTAAAGCCAATACCTGTGCCGACAACCCAACCCCAATGTGGTGTTTTTTCTGCTATCGAGTGTTTTTCTTCAATGCTGCCGTCGGCCTGTTTTTGGCTCCAGGTATATTCAACAATCTGACCTGTTTTGCGACCCAAAACATCTAGGATGAGTTGGCCTACGCTATTACCGCTGCCATCTTTAAAGTCATGGAAACTGGTTCCGTGTAGTTGAGGATCTAGTGGTGCGGCAATAAACATCATATTTTCGTCCGCCACATACACGTACTCGTTGTCTTTGTAGATGTTGTTACGCAGTAGGCGTGTTGCGAGTGCTTTTGCTTCCTCTGCAGGCATCTTGCCTTCAACTGCCATTTTTTCTACTTCAGTCAGAATGCTGTATGCACTCTTGAATAGCTCAGTTACTCGAGCTTTGTTATCGAGGTTACTTGCGACGCGTAAGGTCCATAAACCTGTAGCGGTCAAGGCTAGCAAAGCTAACAGTATGATCGCGGATAATAAGTAGGCTTGAGTTTTTAATTTCATATTTGGCTCACAAAATGTGTCATTGCTATGCAAAGCATGGCTTATGTCAATAATCTAATAGCCGACGCATCTTATTGAAGAAGTAGTATTACGCCTACAAGCACGTATTGTAACTATAATGTGGAGTAAACTTTTAGATCGACACAAGTACTCTTGAAGAGGCGATTCAATAT
>NZ_JAWPON010000342.1:0-697 GCF_033344315.1 Vibrio sp. 2132-1
AATGATAACGATCACGATGGTAAATCTCAGGTGTTTAATGCCTAAATCTTTAAAATTAATGACTTTACGAGTGGCGGCTGCCTGTATAGCCGCCACTTTTATTTCGGTAGGTCCATATTTGCATTACGACCGCCAGTTCAAAAGCGCGAATGATCCTAATGTTGTTCAAGGTCCGGTGAAACATCCTGATTTGTCGCACTTGCCCTACATTGGGGACATTCCAGACTTTAACTCTATCAAAGACGCCAAAGAAAAAAAGGCGGCATTTTTCGATTTCTTACGGCCTAAAATCGCACTAGAAAATCACAGGATTGAAAAAGAACGTGCTTTTCTAAGCTCTCTTGAGATTGGAGAAGTGTCGCCGGACGAAGAAGCTTACGCAGAAAGATTAGCGCAGTTATATGGGTTTCCTCTTCATGATGGTCATATTGATGAAGCTTGGCTGACTGAAATGTTAAAGCGAGTCAATGTTTTACCAGAAGCATTAGTGCTAACTCAAGCTGCCAATGAATCCGCGTGGGGTACTTCTCGTTTTGCTACTCAAGCAAACAACTTGTTCGGCCAATGGTGTTATAAACAGGGCTGCGGAATTGTGCCTGCTCAGCGTGCTGCAGGAAAAACTCACGAAGTTCAAAAATTCGATTCAGTTCAGCAGTCAATTCATGGCTACTTTATGAATGTGAATCGCAATCCAGCT
>NZ_JAWPON010000343.1:0-696 GCF_033344315.1 Vibrio sp. 2132-1
CGCTCATGCGGGGATATTTTTTATCTCCGCGAGATTTGTTAAATTAGAAAGGTTTGTAGATCTTTACTTTTAGCTTGCACGGATAGCAAATATGCCACTTCAATCCCCTCTTACGTTTTCCGACGAACAAATCAATATCGGCGAACTAAAACAAGAGTTAGAAAAATTCAGCTCAACCCAAAAACAAGAGTTTCTTAATCATCACCCTGTGACCAGCTTAGTATTGGCTCGCGCAGAGTACATGGACTTGTTGCTGACGCGTTTATGGCAATACTTCGGTTTTAATGACATTTACAACATCTCATTAGTGGCCGTGGGCGGATATGGTCGCGGTGAACTGCATCCGTTGTCCGACATAGACATTCTCGTTCTTTCTAACAACAAACTGCCAACTGCGTTAGAAGCGAAAATCAGCGAATTTATTACCTTACTATGGGACTTAAAACTGGAAGTTGGCCATGCGGTTCGCACTGTCAATGAATGTGCACAAATCGGTCGTGACGATCTAACGGTTGCCACTAACCTACACGAAGCACGTCTGCTTTGTGGCAGCGAAGACACATTCCAAGCTCTAAAAAAGGTCGTGCTATCCGACTCTTTCTGGCCGAGCGAAACCTTCTACCGCGCAAAAATCCAAGAACAGCGCGAACGTCATGCTCGCTACCACGATACGACCTATAACCTAGAGCCCGATAT
>NZ_JAWPON010000344.1:0-696 GCF_033344315.1 Vibrio sp. 2132-1
TTTTGGCTATCCCTTTACTTCCTGTCTTCTGAGCAACTTCCTGTGCCTGATCCTTTCCACTGTCTTAACCATAAGACGAGATGACCATCCGTATCGAGCAGGCTCCTTGCCTACCTAATTCCGTTTTCCGATCACCAAGCTATCCTAGCTTGCGTCCATGAAGACCTTGAATCCGTGGTCTGAAATCCTGCAATTCACCCCCTGTGAACGCTTTCTACTTTACGTAATCCCGACGCACTCACAAGTTAGCAGCAGGAAATATTAGCGATGATTTTTTCGAAAAAATTAAAAACATCAATTAATCAAAAGGTTAAAAATAAGAAGAAGACATTCGCAATCGAAGGTATGGCAAATGTCTTACAAGCTTTCGAGCAGATATCGATGACACCCTCAAAAATCACGTGTGAGCCACATCACCAACAAAAATGCCCCAGCGAAATCGCTGGGGCATTTTTGTACAACTTTGCTCGAACTATGTAGGGGTATCAGTGCAGACCGCCAACGTATTTCGACAGAACTTCGATATCTTCATCTGTCATTTTCTTCGCGATGTCGCGCATCATGGCATTCATATCGTTGCCACGGTTACCATCACGGAATTTTTCTAACTGAGCTTTGATGTAGTCAGCGTGCTGACCAGAAATTTTAGGGAAACCTGAAAGCTCAGTACCGTTACCACGCGGACCGTGACATGCC
>NZ_JAWPON010000345.1:0-696 GCF_033344315.1 Vibrio sp. 2132-1
GTCTGAAATCGTTCTCAGACATGGGGTGGTCCCATAATTTGATACCACCTCCCAATTAATAGATGTCATGCAAAGTACTCAAAAAACGAATTTGCAGACGAGCCAGCCAACCTGAAATCGTGCTATCAGGCAATAGTTGTACCGTCGCACGAGCACCAGCCGGGAAAGCTTGTGGCTGTTCGTTGATAGACAAATGCAATCTCAAACGCTGAGCATCCCTCACCCAGCGGTTGGAATCTGTTGGTGTCGCGAGGCGGCCGTCTGCATCAAATTGACCCGAGCTTACCCCGGCATCCAAACTGGTAATGCGGGCTTCAAAAACCTCTCCTGGCAAACTATCGAAGGCCACCAGTGCTCGACTATCTCGGTTAAAATGACGCAAACTTTTCTCGCGAAAGTCCGCAATAACATCAACTTGATCCGAAACCAGTGCGATAAGTGGCGTCCCCGCAGCGGCGTAAGCACCTGTCTCTAACTGCAAGTTCGTGATAACACCATCGTGCTCGGCACTTACTTGAGTGTAAGAAAGGTTAAGCTCCGCTTGTTTTAGCTGGTTCTGAGCAACACGCACGTTGACGTTAGCTTCGCCGAGCTCGCCGCGGCTTACTTCTAGCTCTTTTAGGCGGGCTTTTGCTGCTAGCAAATTCGCTTTTGCCGCTGTTGCACTACTCTGCGCATCATCTCGTTGTTGTTGAG
>NZ_JAWPON010000346.1:0-695 GCF_033344315.1 Vibrio sp. 2132-1
CCCGTAGAAAAGTGGTAGTGAGTCGCTGGGCGCACCTCAAGAGACGAGCCCGTTTGCAGATTCCAACCATCCTTTAGTTGTAATTCAGTGACGCTGTCACTAAATGTTTCGATAAGCACGTTATTAACGCTTTCTTTTGAGATGGGCTGGTTCATATCACCCATTAACACGGTCGGTATCGGATGTGCTCGATATTGTGCCTGCATCGCGTCTCGCAACATGGCCGCTTCCCAACCGCGTTGCTGTGTAGACAACCAACGAGCCATTATGCGACTTGATGGTTCTGGCGTTTCGGTATCCGCAGGGCGTTGAGATTTGAGGTGAGTGACATATATGGCAATGTGACCAAGGACTGGGTGAACGACTTGCGCATAAATCGGCTTGCGACTGAAATCGGGCGCTTCATTTACCCCAAATGGCGTGAGTGAGTTTGAATCGAACTCTACGCGTTTTACATCCTCAATAGGAAAGCGAGACGCAATCGCGACGACGGGGCGAGAATAAATATACTCGTCTTCTATTTTTGGGGTATCGACCGTAGCGAAATACGGAAAGCCAAGTGACAAAAAGTACGCGCGGGTCTCTTCGATACTGAACACCTCTTGCAGACCGATAATGTCCGGTTCGAGCTTTTCTAATTGGTTTTGCGTCCAAGCAAGTTTGTCTCGCCACTGCTCTTGGGAATGAATATTCTC
>NZ_JAWPON010000347.1:0-695 GCF_033344315.1 Vibrio sp. 2132-1
ATGGAAAACATAGAAAGTTAAAAACACAAAAAGGCCCTCTTCTCGGGCCTTTTTCATGGCGATCATTTGTTCGGCTTTCCTCCACCTTTTCCGCCGCCCTTACCACCACCAGAACCCGCAACCGTGATGTTATCGCTCCATCCACTCCAGAACAAAGAACCATCGCTTTGCTGAATGCTGCCAACACGATAATGCACTTCGCCATGGGCACTGGAATCTTCAAACGTCGTGGCCGTTGGGTCGAGAACATCCCAACTGCTTAGGCTTTGCCATCGATTACGTTTTGCATTCCAACTCTCGCGTTCGACTCTAAAGCCTGCAATGGCATCTTTATCCCCCAAGTAGCTCCAATTGAGAAAGACAATACTATTGTTGATCGAGATGGAAAGAGCTTCTGGTGCCTTAACGACTAGAGGAGGAGCTGGTGGCGGTTCCGAAGGTGTTGCAGTCAGAGCTCCCACCAAATTAAGTCGTCCGTATTGAGAGATGCTCTGTAAATCTTGCCCATCAGCACCTATTGGATCCGCTCCCTGTTCCAACATCATACGAATCATCTGGTTACAAGGTACGCCAGAGGCATCTTGGCAAGTTGCAGGATCGGATAACTGATCTGCATATTTGTATGCCCAAAGTAACGCAGCTGCGCCAGCAACATGAGGACTGGCCATGGATGTACCCGACTGCCAATGCAGACA
>NZ_JAWPON010000034.1:0-11470 GCF_033344315.1 Vibrio sp. 2132-1
TTCAGGTAAAGGCAGAGGGTCTGGATATCCCTGTCATTCATGACCTTCAATGCCTGTTGTCTGACTACTGAGAAGGGCTGATTGTCATCAATATTCTCGTCAACAAACAGGTGAAGTAGCTCTGCCGCTTTCGTGACATTGTCCGCAGCTGACTGCCAGGACAGGAACACTGCTTGTTGTGCAAAGGCGTTGGCGGCTTCCTGTTGTTTTCGGATATGGTAAACAAACCCATCCGTCAGGCGCTCCAGTGCAAGTTGCATGCGCTCTGTCAGATGACACAGTAACCACAGGTGCTGCTGTGAGCGTTTGAAGCGCCGCACTTTACTGCCGTAGTAATCAATAAGGCCGCTGAAGTGTTGTCGATTTTTTAGCGACAGATTGAGCCTGTCCACAACGTCATTTATTTGCGTGTGCCATGGTGCTAACCGGTGGTAAATGGCGAGCTCTTTTTTAAGCTCAGGCACGGTCAGACTTTTGGCACCACCCCTGAGATGGCTCAGACTCAGCCCGTCGTCTTTAGTAGTGATTATGTTGTCCAGAAAGACGTTAAGTTCATTACTGGTAAGTTGATTCAGTTGGAGCGTCAGGTCTTTTCTGACCTGTTGCATTGTGCGGCTTATCAGTCTTTGAAGCACGGAGTACTTAGGAATGGCAATGTTATGGCTGGCAAGGTATTCAATGGCCGCATCAAAGAGGTGTCGAGGCTCCAGCCAGGCATGACCAATGTAAACCAGGTGGTGGCACAGAGCATTGAGGTGCTGTTTTTCATTCCACTTATTGTAATTTAGTAGACGCAGTATCCTTGAGTAAATACGGTCACGCTGCATTTTACTGACACTGAAAGGCCTGATCCCTTTACCTCTTTGAATTTGGGAGGCAATAAACTGCATGTCGATACTGATATCACGGAAACTCGGAGCAATGATCACTGGCTTAGATTTAAAATAGCCCAGAAGCGCCACGAAATAACAACGATGTTTAGTAAGCCTGATAGTACGGCATTCGGCCTGTTCTACATCGTTTAGCGAAAAATACAAACGTTGTTCCTCAATAGAAAACTGAGGTGCTGAATACAAGTCTCGTTGTTCTGCCTGAGTCAGAATCGAGAGTTCATTACTAATTGCCATGATGAATAAACGCCAATATGATTGATGGTGTTTATATAAGATGGCAGAATATTGGAAGGTAACCCACCGCCACAGACCATATAATATAATACCTGTAGCGTTCTATGTTACTTTAGAGGGGAAAATCCCTAGAACCCCAAGAAGTTACGTTCCTTGAGTGCCTTAGCTAGCAACGATTCTGTAGTCGCTTGAAGTACGTTTAAAGATTTTAGATGTCCTATTAGTCTACCCATCGTCTTATCACTAACTTCCTGATCAAAGCTATCAAACTTAGCCTCCCACTCCTCTTGGGTGTGCTTAGACTTTGCCTCTCTTTCGTATAAATCACAAAAGATGAGCAACTGAATAATCGATTGCTCCACACATTGAGCACGATACATCGCTAAACCGTAATATGCGTAAACTTCTTTACAATGTTCTGATTTGTCCATAATAATTTTTTTTCGTTTGGGTCATATTTTCTCCACCTAACAAGGTGGCTAGCTCAAGATCTACATTTATAGGTCCCAATTGCACAACATCTCTACAAAGATGTATTCATTTAGCAACTAATTGACGTAAATTATTCTTCAACTGTCTAACTGTATCTGATTGAGACACTTCCCATTCTTTAGAAAGATACTGAATTACGGTATCAACATCTGAGGGGAACAGTATTTTTCCCGAAACTTTCGCAAAAGGTCCATCTGTTTCTAGAAGAATTTTATCTTTAGGTAACCAAGATATAAGTCGCTTTCCACGTGCTGAGAAAAGCATTGCTGGTCCAACTGAAAAATAACAACCTATATCGACAGCTTCTAATAACTGTTTTTTTGTCCCCAAAAACCAGTGGAGAACAGGGATGCCTGCTTTCGGGTGTTTTTTCAGACACATTAAGGTTTCGTCTACTGCATTCAGGCTATGTATTGTTAGAACTTTATCATTGAATGACTCACATTTTTTCAGAATGTGATTAAAAACCAATAATTGGTCATCAAAATGCTCTCTCCAGCCTTTTGATCCATCTAGTCCAATCTCACCTATATATTTAGTTTTCTCTATAAGTCGATCGAAAATTGGTAGTTCATTTTTCCTTAAATGAGCTAGCTGAGGGTGCAATCCCAAAGCGGTTTTGCAATGCTTAAGCCCTTTTGTGAGATTAACAGTGCCTTCGAAGGCTGAAGGCACTGTTGTTACAGATAATACGTAATAGTTTGAGCGTTCAATGTCATCCAATACCTTCTGATGTTCGGGGTATAGATCAACATGGCAATGCATATCCATCATGATGTTTTGTTAGCCTGTATAAACACTTCAACTTCCATCAAACCACGCTTAAGCGTTGATTCCAAGGCATTACGTATAGACTTATCTAGTGGGATTGGACCAGATTTACGTAGCCAAGATTTGTAATTATTGGTTTGCTTCAACCGGATAATGGCTGTTTGAACTGCTTGCAGGTCGTCTCTTGTATCCTTCTCTTTAATTAGCGTTTTCAATCGCTTTGTTTTATATGGTGCGTCATCATCAAAGCCAGCATGATGAACAGATGCTCTTCTAATTAGACAGGGCAAGCAGTGCCCACATTGTATGTGTTCTCTGTGCCAGTGGCTGCATGAAACGCTTAGCGGTACGGCTTTTTTAATAGCGTTTTGGTCAACGCACTCAGCCAACATCTCCCCCTTTGTTTTAAACTGATAAGGGTTTACGAATTTGACGTCAAAACCTATGCGTGTCAGCAATTCTTCCAACCTCTGCAAGAAGTTGGGGTGTGTGGTTCTCGTACTGTGACTACCTATTCGCCTTCTAGTTAGTGGTGGATTGATTGAGATATAGCCATTCTCAGGAACGATAATGGTTTTAATACTGGCATCACAGTTAGCACTTCTCAGTGCGGAAATGCCCAATACGGCCATCGCCAAGAAGTTAAAGCTTCTCCCACGCATACTTATGTCCGTTCTGCCTTCATATGTTTTAATTATATGAGGAGAAATTGAATAGGAGAGCTCAGCAAATGGAGAAGACAACAAAGTCTTAATTTCTTCCTGTTTTGCACCATCTCCACGATAGGCGTGACTTACTAAGAGAGGCTTATATTCTGACTCTCCATTAAGGATATCAATAGCACCCACTGCACTATCAAGACCGCCAGAAAATAGGCAAACAGCATTTTTTCCTAGAAGAGTTTTGGCTTTATATTTAGCCTGCTTACTTATCTTAGGTTTAGGCAGTTCCATTGATGTCTGCTCAAAAGTGAACATCCATTGATCGCCAGTAAGAAAGTTCAAAATTGAACTCAACTCAGCGCTTTCTGCATTCCATATATTCGGTTCACTTACAGGGATGTGAAGGTGCATTTGCCTTGACCAAGCATTCTCAGCCTTCTCTCTTAACTCAAAAGTATCTGCTGCGGTAACAGCGGAAGCAATTGTAATTAAATCGATTGCCTTAGGCTCAACAGCAACTCCCAAGTCTCTTACTGTTTGCAGTAGTCCTCTGGAAGCTAAGCTGTGTTTTTTTTGATCATATTCGTGAGTGTGGAATAGTTGTACAGGGTGGCATGACTCTGAATATTCAGGTAGTTGGTTTGGATTATCATTGAAGTAAAACTTAGTCATCGAAACTCTCCCATTCTTCAACGGTCATTGCGATGGTATCAGCTTGAATCTTGGTAATGTTATTTCTGGTGATATTGCTAGGGTTGCCATTAGTGACCTTGTCTAGCTGCTCCTGAGCTATTACCTTGATAAGCTCCCTTAGCTCAACTTCCATGCTATGGTGCTTGCTAGCAGGTTCTACGTGGAACCAAGCCCTGCCCATGCCTTCAACCACATCTTGGAAAATCAAGTCAGTTAAATAGCAGCCGATGGCTTGTTGGATTACTTCTTCAGTAAAACTATTTGGATCGAAATCTTCTGTATCTGGTAGCGCTTCTTCCAGCGCGTAATCTAAGGCAATTCTCACAGAGTCTGAGTCAGCATTATCAGGAGCCAAATGTGAAGCAATTCTATCAATAGCTTGGTCAGTGGATAGGCCTTTCAAGTCATTTAAGGAAAGGCTTTGGTTGTTGACAGTAACAGTGTCTCCACGCATTACTCCAAGTAAACCAGTACCAGCCGTTATCCCACTAGCCAACCTTCGGCTTGTGGTTTTTCCACCACCAGAGCCTTTTTTAGAATAACTCTTTAGTGCTCGCCTTAGATCAGAGCTTGAACCTCCGGCCTTGGCATAATTCCCGAATTCTCTTCTAGCTCCTGCAAAACGGTTTGCAGGATTGGCAGTACCAGATGGTTTGCCGATTTCCTGCTGAACTTTTTCATTGTCGATTTCCTTGTCACCTTGATTTTCCCCGTCCGGGCCACCAGTATCTTGAGCTGGCTCAATTGTTACAGGCGGACTTTGTTCAGCCCATGACGGAATGAGTGGGCTCTGGTTATTAGGGCCAGTTGATGATGCTGAAGTACCCATTAATACCTACTTTTCTAATTCCTTGATAATTACATTCAACCACCTTTGCTTTGGCAGTCCCTTCACGTAAGTTAGTAGCGCCTTTTTACATTTAGGCTCTTCAACTGCTAGTAGTCTCGCGCCATATATGCCTGGGGGAGCTTTTGACCAATCACTTACAGTCCTGAAGTTTTCAATTAGTCCATCCATCACAGCTAAATAGTCTTCTCTTGGGGTCGCTGCTATGGCATTTTGGTTTGTATGGCTTAGTCTTTCCGTTTGTTTCATTAAATCCTTCACAAGCTTTTGAGCAGCGCCGGACATAACTGCATTCACTAGGCCCATGGGGATACTCTCTCTACTTAAGTATGCCGCTGGGGTCAGGTTCACATTTGCAAACATCGGTGGTAGCTTCGACCACTTGTCAAGAAAGGCTAAATCTAGCTTCCACTCTTCTGGTAAATCCATATCATCGAATTCAGCTTCTGGATCTTCCAATTGAGCCAGAATCTTTGGAGAACCACTCTCTGTATCAATCAACTGATACAGTTTGTTTGTTGCTTGAGTCCCCAAACAACGCTCAAATATCACCAATTTGGTAATGGTTTTCTCATCCAGCTGCATACCACGACGGAGTGCTGTTTTTCTTCTCATTTTCACCTGATTTAAGAGGCGTTTAACAATTCGAGGGTTCCCATTTATATTGGAGGACTCTGCGAGCAATGGAGCAAGTTGTTCGGCCACGATGAACTTACTTCTGAGTTCGTCCTTACCCTGAACATCTTGAACTTTATCAACGTCCAAAAGCTCATCGACTGATATGGGTGACTGCTTCCAAGATAGCTGAAGAGACTGCTCTAGGCTTTCCCTAAGCCCCTCAAGCTGGTCACTCGTAACGCCATGATCTTGAGCTGTCAACATCATCAGGTAAGCTCTGATTTCTAGAGTACCAGGTCTTGGAACGTGTACTGGGATTTGAATTAATTTATCTAGGTAGTCTGTTTGGTGGCGCTGCGAAGCTCCCTTGTGATATTCCGGCACAGCTAAGCGGATCATATCTTCGTCTGCCGCAATCACGAATGCTGTATTTGGTAAAAACAAAAATAGTCGTATCGCTTCCAGCGTCGAAATTGCATTAAATGGCGAGCAACGGTCCAAGTTATCGACATAGACTATGAGTGGTTTATCAAATTCACTCAACAAGTCTGAGTACGCATTGCGGAACTCTTTAATTTCTTTTGGGGGTGAAAAAGCCTTTTTAGGCTTTAAAATTTCTTTGTTATCTTTAGCTATCTGCTTCGCACCATCTACTGCATCCTTGGCATCACCAAAGTCTAGTTCGCGATCCTCTCCACCACTGAATAGCCCCATCAACTTCTGAAAACCACCCATGGTGGGAACGCCAGCTAAAGCTGCACCACCATCCATCAATAATCCCAAAGATCTAATGATGTCAACACGTCCTGCAAACTCTTTAGCCTTCTTGCTCAAGCTGGCGTTGTCTTTCGCTTGGTTTACCAAGGTAGATGCAATTGTCTCTAATAGAGCCGCTTTAGCATCGTCATAGCCTTGATACATCCATGCATCGAAATGGACTTGAATGTAGTCTTGCTTCTCTTCAGATATTGATTTTTTGGTTAGCTCTAAGATTGTTGATTTTCCTGCCCCCCAATCCCCAAAAACGCCAACAGATATTGGCATCAATTCCTTTTCGGTGATTAGATCCTTAATCGATTCGGCAGTTTCACTAAAATTTAAAAAGTCTAGTGAGGACTCTTTATCAGACCACATTTAAACCCCATTTTGTCTACAAAATAGCTGTTTTCAACACGCACTATTTTCTGACTTTTAAGTCAAGCCCCAAAACTAGAGCGTTGGAACCATCTTTATTTGTTAAGACTTCTATTTTATTTGCCCGTACACTGACTTCTTCAGGTAACTCATCTTTAGAACAATGGATTACAAACTGAGTTTTGGTATTCTTGTAGCGGCTAATTAGCCCTTCATCTATGTACTTTTCAACATCTAATGGCGTTGAAAAAATATCCATATTCCTTTGAAGCTCTTCGGTTTCCTTAGTGTTCATATCTTCCTCATTTCTGCCAAAGCTATAACAGTCTATATCAAACTAAATATTCTGTTATTAGGAAAAATAGGTCAAATGATGACAAAAGAAGTGTGTCCCAAATCAGAGTCTGGCAAACTTCGGGGCATTTTCGATTTAGGAATGGCAGCGTATCGATTGCGATCGCGGCTATTTTAGCATGAGACTTTATTACTCTCTCACAGTAGAGTTAAAATAAAGCTAATCTGGTAAATAAAACGTCGGAACTGATTGCCAGGACTTTAAGTGACTATAAGACAGGAATCGAACTACCTGCCAGTTGCATTTGATACTTATTATCCCTGCTGGCAAGCGAGGTGACGAGCTGGTAGCTATTGCAATAGCTCAGAACAAGTGCTAGCCACTGGACGATAAACCTAACTTTGAAAGACTCTCTTCTCCTGTCAACACTGGGTGATAATGAAAGTGCGGTTTTAGACTTTCAGCAAACTGACTGACAACTTTTGGAAAGCCACTGTCTCCAGCTTGACTCTCGTAAGTTGAAATAAACGTAAAATCTAGTATCTCCATAGAAGGCAACGTCAACCATGCGTGAATATTGGCCATATTGGTAGGTGAACAGTCTAAAATTGATGACTTGATATCATCCTCAGTTAACTCAAAATATTTATTTCCATCAAATGTAATAGATCCAATAGTGAATATTGGTGGCGCTCCGTAAAAATGTTCTACCGCTTTCATTAGTTGAGAATGAATATTTAGACACTGTCCTACGAGATCGGTGTCTTTTAGTGGGTTATATAGATAATTTAGAAAATCCAAGCAATTTTGAAGGTTTTCATCACTACAAAATTTCGCATCTAAAGCCTTAAAGCGTGTATCAGACAATTTAAGGTACCTTGAGCGCTCAATCGCCAATTCGAACTCTTCCAAATATCTCAACTTCTGCTCCTAAGCATAAACGCCCTATTAAGGTTTGAGCAACGCAATACTGATGCCGCCGCATACCACCTTCATCACCTAAACCAACGCATAGTCAAAATGCCACACGTGCCGAATCACTCTTGAACAATTTGTTATGTTCATAGCTACTCTAAATCAACACTAAGGTTACTATCATTTTGGCCAACGGTTGTAGATCCAATACAGACATCTTGAAACACCACCAGCAATTCCTCCAAGTAGGATCAATGCCAGACCTTTAAACCCGGAAGATAGAGCATAGCCTAACTGTATTGATGTACTTCCCCAGCCGTTGGATAAGCCAGTTGATATAGCTAGTCCGAAGAGAATGATCAAGATAAAGCTAGTAATACTAATTTTCCACATTTTCATTACCAGAGAGAAAGCGAATGCAATGTAGATTAAGACCCTCAGCAATTCGATGAAGCCATAGTTAGCCATCCCAGCAAGAACATAGTTAATCGATTCGGTTAAGCTTAAAACCGCACTAAACAGAGCAAATATGGCCGCCCCCATGAAGATTACTTGTGGTAAATTGCTAACTGAAAGGTATACAAACAATCGGTTAAACAGCTGAGTAAAGAGTTTCGTCAATTTGTGTAATGAAGTGCGTACAGGGAATCCTATTTTGATCATTACTTATTTTCCATTGCTCTTAGCGCCTCACCCAGTAGCTCTTCTGTACTTAGATTTTTGTTATTAGCTAGGCTCTTATCAACTGTTCTCAGTGCCTTATATTCTGTACTTGTACTTTCGCCATCGATGTCTTCTTGTCGACGTCCATATGCAATGTAAATGTTATGAAAGACTCGATTGCGCTCCTCTCCAGTACAATCTAAATTTGCCAATTGCTTTTCAGCACCTTCAAACATGATGTCTAAGCTATCATCTGTTTTGGCTTTACAGAAATGCCGATAGGCTGTATCAATGCTTGTCTCTGTAGAAACGACAAATTTTTTCGTATTCATTTTAATAATTTTCTCATTCACTTAGCTAGAGTAATACTAAATCTATCCATGTAAGATAATATTTCAATTTCATTTTTATAAACTTCGGTAAGTTTACGTTTAGCTTTATTATACGCCCCTAACTTTCCATACTTCTCCACGGACACAACTGTAGTCTTTGTCGATAATGATCCGTCATCACCATATACATACCACTTGGCCAAATAATGGAGTTTTTTTCTTCGAGGGTCTGATTTGATAGGTGCGTTCTTTTCTATTAGTTTCGGCTCTAGACTATGGGGTAATCGGGTAAACAGTTCAGGCTCATTCAAGACTCTTTTCCAAAGCTTTTTCCCCCACAACTTTATGCCGATTTCGTTCCTTAACCTAATAGCTTTCTTTAGACCTTTCTTCTCTCCAATACGGATATAACCAACCGATCTATGAAGAATTTTATCTTCGGGTGTATGGATGTGAATCTTAAATGCAGTCTCAGCTTTTGAGATAAACCTAAGACCAGTGTTTGTCTCGAAATTGGATTTCATGTTCTAAGCTAATTATCCGTATAATTAATTGATATTTAATCTTCGTATTTACTGAGTTTGGTCTCCAAACTAGTGATCAATTCCGGTAGTTTAGATACATACTCTTTAAGCATAGTTATTTGATGTTTAGCTAGGCTTCGCGCTTGTTCAAGCTCCCTAGTTGTCACTAACTTTGAAGCATCTCCTCCAATATTTTTCCAAAGTCCTGCATCAAGTCTCTGGTTTTTATACTGTAGATCACCACCTTGAGTGCGAAAGCCGGTATCGGTTTCTTTGATTGCGATACGCTCTTTGATTTCCCCAGCTCCAACGGTGTAAATTTTAAAGGGAGCTTCGACCTCGGGTTTTCTTCTCGAAGACATGGGAATTCCTGCAATCTTACGACAGGTCTTGCAAATAGGTTTTCCGCTTAGTTTTGCATTTTCTATACTTTTGTGGGGGTCATTACTAAACCAAAGGTGTTTACCACATAGTGAGACCCATTGGCTTTCTTTGTTCTTACTCACATCGTGGTTAATATCAATAATACAAGGCATGTATATTCCTCAAACCTATCATGGCATTACTCACTATCAGAAAGTGTGAAGGGACTTCTTTGAAGTATCGCGTTTAAGGGGTAATTCAATCATCAAATTTACTCGGATAATTTAGCACATCACACACGTGCTGTCGATTAATTTCTATCCAATCACGATTTACTGCACCCCAATCTATTATCTTAAACTCACCACCTTTAGTGTGTTCAATTTTAATCTCCAATTCATGAATAGCTTTGATAGTATCCTGTGCCGTTCTACGAGGCATATTCGTTGCTTCCACTATTGCTGGGACAGTGTTAAAACCTCTATCAATTAGATATGCAACTAACAAACGTCTCAGAAATGAGGTTTGAGTTTTACTCGGCTTATTATCGTTCATGCTATCCTTCTTCGTTAAACAAGTTTTTTTTGAACAGTATTCATCATCTTCGGTAGGTAGTAATTCCCATTACACTGTAATATCTTACGTCATGACCTAGTTAACAAATGGTTTTCATTTAACCTAGCCTAGGCTTAGTAAACCATCTATACAACTAGACCACGACACAAGTGACAACGTCACGCAAAACTCAACCAAATTACTTTATGTTCCCGAACATATGCTTTAAGCAATGTGAAGTTCCAATATGCTGGTACAGTCTGTGTGAACGTAGTTTGTTTAATAGATTCGGACTCTTTAAATGCTTTATGCAGTCTTCGACTTCTCCCCGAGTAAAGAAACTACTTGGCATATTAAAATTAGTCGGGTGTACTGCCAAGCACCTCTCATTATTTGAGTCGGTATAAGTCATTTCAAACTCTAATTCCGGGTATATTTTCTGTAGCATGTTGATCTCATATACATAGCCCATATACTCATGATCAATGAACCTTTCGTGAATGTTTACGTTAGAAAGAGGGGAGGTATTTCTAAAAACTTCCTGGTTGTGGTGATAGAGGAACCGCGCAGTTATGGTCCTATGTTTTCCCTCTTCAATGAAGTAAGCATCCTCAACTTTTGTAAAAGAAATACCTGGTTTTACATGATGATCTAAATAGTAATTTGGATTTTCTTTGAGTTCCATTAGGGCTCGCTCAATACGTTTTAAGTGACGCCCACCTAAACAGTCCCCCCACTTCATCGCATCATAGCCTTGGCTATGACCAACAACGCGCTCTAAAGGAATACTGCCAAATCTCTTCTCAATATGTGGAAATAGATAAATTCCTCTACCCGTCAGATAATCGTCGAGAGGGAGTAATTCCGTATTGGTGAAATAAGCCGGATTTAGTCCATTTAGCTCCAGTATATTTGTTTTGATTGCCATACTCAGTTCCTCGTTAGTTTTTAAAGGTTTTAGCCACCGATTCGCTGGTGGGCTAATGAGCATATCAAGCAAAATGTCATCTCTACTACCTGAAGTCCCGCTTTTTGGAAGTCCAGTGATCGTATAGATAGAGTCGATTTATTCACATACAACCCCATCACCATCTCTATCGTTCATATAAGAGTATGCAGGATGTGATCTTCTTACTGGTGCAATACCATTTCTGATAGCTTCCTTGCAAGTAATCCTACCGTTATTATCTTCGTCATACATAAGTAACGGGGCGGACTTTGAAACGTTTCTCGTGGTTTTTATACTTTCCTCAGCAGGTTCATGTACGATCATTTCAGTGCTTGTGCAGTTTCTTAGTACCGAATCTAACGTTTCCACTTCTCTGCGGTCTACACTTAGAGCGTATTTCAACTTTACCTCGACCACTCTGGGGTTCTAGGGATTTTCCCCTCTAAAAAGACATAATCCTCTGTAGACCACACCAATAAATGGCTGCGGAGGTGGGTTACTACTTATAAGTGTGGCAAATTAGGTAAATA
>NZ_JAWPON010000348.1:0-694 GCF_033344315.1 Vibrio sp. 2132-1
AAGGTCAACAATCAGGCCAACTGCGACTTGGGTGCCCTCAAGATGATAAAGATAACTGCCACCACTGGCTTCGGTTGCCAACGGCCAACCTAATCCATGAACAACCAATCCTTGCTGATGTTGCTCTGCAGGTATATCCCACAGCTCTTTAAAGCCAATCGCATAGTGCTGTGGCGTTTTATCTTCAGCGAGATTAAATTTGTTAATCAATTGCTTACCAATATGGCCACGAGCCCCTTCAGCAAACAGAGTAAACTTAGCTCGAAGTTCGATACCCGGCTCGAAATTGGCTTTTTGCTCGCCGTTTTTGTCGAGCCCCATATCTCCTGTGATCACGCCACAAACACGGTTTTGTTCATCAATAATGGCTCGGTTAGCACTAAAGCCAGGGTAGATTTCTACGCCTAGGTTTTCTGCTTGCGATGCCATCCAACGGCACAAATTACCTAAACTGATGATGTAATTACCATCGTTATGCAGCGTATTCGGCACCGCCCACGTTGGCAGTTCATGGCCATTAAGTTCGTTACTTAAATAGTAAGTTTTATCTTGATTGACTTTGGTATTGAGCGGCGCGTCCTTTTCTTTCCAATCCGGAAACAACTCATCCAAACTGCGCGTTTCAAACACCGCGCCAGAGAGAATGTGCGCCCCCACTTCCGAACCTTTCTCTACAACACAAACTGAGATTTCT
>NZ_JAWPON010000349.1:0-692 GCF_033344315.1 Vibrio sp. 2132-1
ATGACCGTGAAGAGATCACGATTCACATTCAGTGTCTATCTAATATCTCTCCGCACTAAGTTATCGTTTCTATGTGGTTGAACATTATCAAAAAAGCGCCTACTTCAGGCGCTTTTTTATTGCGGTTTAGGAATCGCGACAGTCACTCAATTACTGGTTGGTTGGCCACATCTCTTCCCATTTTACTGATTCCATGTTGTCTTCGATGCTATCTGGCGTTTGAGCAAAAAAGTCTAATCCAGTTTGACGTTCAACTTCGTCAATGGTGGTAATAAAGTTGGCTAACTCAGAGCTTGAAACATCACGATGCGGGACAATGAACGCAATGGCTTCATCAAAGCTTGGATCAAGAATGACTTTGTAAAATGCGCTCGGGATCACCACGCCATTACCGATTGTTCCTTCGTTACCTTGGTAAATCGGTCCGGTCACCACATAAAGCTCATTGTACTCATTGGCGAGATCACGAACATGTTCTTCTAGAACGCGCCAACCAACTCGGTTAAACCCCGGCAGTTGAGGTGACATGTTGCTCATCAAAAAGCTTTGCTTCATTGACTCTTGGGTGAAATCCATTGTCGCTGACGGCGCAAGGTGCCCTCTGTCGTATCCTGAGCCTTTGTAGTCCGCTAGGGTAGATCGCGCGTAATCCGGCATTTCAGTGTCTTCTTGGAAGGCGTTACTGCGTTTGT
>NZ_JAWPON010000350.1:0-691 GCF_033344315.1 Vibrio sp. 2132-1
TGCGGAAGTGGCGGAATTGGTAGACGCACCAGATTTAGGTTCTGGCGCCGCAAGGTGTGAGAGTTCAAGTCTCTCCTTCCGCACCATTCTTGATCAAAGTTTTAAAATGGCTACGTAGCTCAGCTGGTTAGAGCACATCACTCATAATGATGGGGTCACAGGTTCGAATCCCGTCGTAGCCACCATTCCTAAATGTTCTTTTTATCAGAGCAGTTAGGAATAGATGCGGAAGTGGCGGAATTGGTAGACGCACCAGATTTAGGTTCTGGCGCCGCAAGGTGTGAGAGTTCAAGTCTCTCCTTCCGCACCATCTTAAATTAATCTACACTATGAGAATACGCGGAAGTGGCGGAATTGGTAGACGCACCAGATTTAGGTTCTGGCGCCGTAAGGTGTGAGAGTTCAAGTCTCTCCTTCCGCACCATTCTTTCTCTCGATAAGAGAGGTTAAGTAGTCTTTGACTATTTACGCTGTAGGGCTATCGCCAAGCGGTAAGGCAGCGGCTTTTGATGCCGCCATTCCCTGGTTCGAATCCAGGTAGCCCTGCCATATACAACGATATTGAGATTTTACCAATTATCTTGATATCTATAGATTAAGTTGCGGAAGTGGCGGAATTGGTAGACGCACCAGATTTAGGTTCTGGCGCCGCAAGGTGTGAGAGTTCAAGTCTCTCCTTCCGCACCATTAT
>NZ_JAWPON010000351.1:0-691 GCF_033344315.1 Vibrio sp. 2132-1
TTGCTGCGGCTATCGGCTTTGGTGGCCCTGGCGCCGTATTCTGGATGTGGGTTGTTGCCTTCTTTGGCGCAGCAACAGCATATGCAGAATCCACTCTCGCTCAAATCTACAAAGAAGAAGATGAAGGTGAATTCCGTGGCGGCCCTGCTTACTACATCGAAAAAGCAATGGGGCAAAAATGGTACGCATGGATCTTTGCTATCTCGACCATCTTTGCGTGTGGTGTGCTACTTCCTGGCGTTCAATCCAACAGTATTGGTAACGCGGTAGAAGCAGCATTTGGCTCTGGTGACATGATCGAAACCGCTATTGGTACCTTCAGTTTTGCTAAAATTTTCACTGGTACGGTTGTCTGTGTCATTCTTGCCTTCATCATCTTTGGTGGCGTAAAGCGTATTGCGAACTTCACTCAGATCGTTGTGCCATTCATGGCATTGGCGTACATCATCACCGCTTTCGTTATCATTCTTCTAAACATCGGTGAAATCCCACGCATTATCGGCATGATCCTAGGAGACGCGTTCACTCCTATGGCTGGTATTGGTGCCGCCGTTGGTTGGGGTGTTAAACGTGGTGTTTACTCAAATGAAGCGGGCCAAGGTACCGGCCCTCACGCAGCAGCGGCAGCAAGCGTTGATCATCCTGCACAGCAAGGTCTGGTTCAATCATTCTCAATCTACATCGATACACT
>NZ_JAWPON010000352.1:0-691 GCF_033344315.1 Vibrio sp. 2132-1
ACTCGTCGCGAAGCTTATCGCAGTAACTTTGCCTACAACCAGTTTTGGTATGTCGCGACACAAGAAAAGCAAGTAGTAAGCGCAAAAGCTTATGCCATTGCCAGTAACGATCCGAAGCAACGCCAGTTTCATCACATTCTAAGAGGTGTGGGATTTGAGGTGATGTTGAAGCCTTACATTCAGCGTCGAGATGGCAGCGCCAAAGGGGATTGGGATGTCGGTATCACGCTCGATGCGATTGAGATTGCGCCTGATGTTGACCGCGTGATTTTGGTTTCTGGTGATGGCGACTTCAGTTTGCTGGTGGAACGTATTCAGCAGCGCTACAACAAGAAGGTCACCGTCTATGGTGTACCAAGGTTAACCTCGCAAACCTTGATTGATTGTGCTGATAATTTCGTCGCGATTGATGATGATTTCTTGCTGTAATCATTAGACTAGACAAAGAAAAGGCGAGTCATTCAGGCTGTACTTATGCGTACAATGACTCGCCTTCCAATTTTACTTTACAGGTTGTTTATGAAGGAATGATGATTTGTCCTAGTACGTAACCTAAGCAACACGCGCCGATCACACCAATCAAACCTACCGACATAAATGAGTGGTTGAAGTACCACTTACCAATCTTAGTTGTACCTGATGTATCGAAGTTCACTGTCGCGATATCAGAAGGGTAGTTCGGAATAAAGAA
>NZ_JAWPON010000353.1:0-691 GCF_033344315.1 Vibrio sp. 2132-1
TTGCTGACTGATATTTGCCATACGGTCAGTGAGAGCAGAAATGCGAGTGAGATTATCTTCCACTCGATCATACTTTTCTTTCTGAAGGAACAATTTTCCATTCTCAGCAAAGCTACGAATGGCTGCCAACGGATTATTCAGCTCATGGCTGATGCTCGCTGACATTTGACCGAGAACTGCCAGCTTAGCCGCTTGAATCAACTCATCTTGGGTCAAACGTAGTGTTTGCTCCGTTTCGGTTCGCTGCGCAATTTCAGCCTGTAACTCTGCTGTTCGTGCCATGACTTGAAATTCTAACTTCTGATTCGCTTCTTGTTGGATTCGTTCTAACTGCAAATGACGTTGTTGGCGGTGATAAATCAACTGGCCAATCAAGAACAAAACCGTAAAGGCCAACGTAAGCACAACGATATAGCCCATCGTAACCCAAACGATGGATTGTTTTGGCGAAAGCACACGAATCGTTAGCTTTAACTCAGATAAAGGCAGTGAAGAGACAACCAGTGTCCCTTTATTGTAGGGGTAGCCTTGTTTCAGTTCAGAATTTGGCGCATTCAAGTTGCCGACAAAGCCCAATGTCGTAATCGGTGTGTCGAGATATTGTCTACTCGTCCAAACTTGCTTTTTATCTGCATCACTTAACGGTTGTAGGCTTTTGAATAGCCAATCCTGCCGGCTGCTCATAAAGACA
>NZ_JAWPON010000354.1:0-691 GCF_033344315.1 Vibrio sp. 2132-1
TATCGTCGATTTCACAGTCTTTCAGCACACAACCAGTGCCGATAATGACGTTATCACCCAGCGATACGTTACCTTCGATGATCACATTGGCATCGATTTCACAATCCATACCGCACTGAAGCTCACCGCGTAAGTCAAAACGCGCAGGGTCACGTAGCATTACACCTTGTTCAAGTAGTTTTTGTGCTTGCATCGATTGGAACGCGCGCTCTAGACGAGCAAGTTGAGCGCGATCATTAACACCTTCTACTTCAATGGCATTCACTGGGTGAACGGCTTCAACGGCACGCCCTTCGTCGTGCGCAGCAGCAATAACGTCTGTTAGGTAGTACTCACCTTGAGCATTGTTGTTGTTTAAGCCAGACAACCAACGCTTCAGATCACCACCAGTCGCAACCATTACGCCAGTGTTGATCTCTTTAATTTGCTTTTGTTCTTCGCTTGCGTCTTTTTGCTCAACGATAGCAACCACTGGACCATTTTTACGAATGATACGTCCGTAACCGGTCGGGTTATCGAGCATTACAGTAAGTAACGCGATGCCACCTGTTGGTTGTGCATCAAGCAGGTTTTCAATGGTTTCAGGAGAAATTAGTGGGACATCACCATAAAGAACTAGGATCTTTTCATCGTCTTCGAAACGTGGAGAAGCCTGATCCACCGCGTGGCCAGTACCAAGCTGATCCGCTTG
>NZ_JAWPON010000355.1:0-690 GCF_033344315.1 Vibrio sp. 2132-1
GATATCCTTCTCAACTTGACCTTGGTATTCTCGTTTTATGTTTTCGATCTCTTTCGTTTTTTTATCTAATTCTTTCTTAGCTTTGAGTAACGACTCATCTGCGAATGTGCGAAGGCCGTTGTAAATTAAACCTAAAATGAACGCTGTCATGAGGCTAAACAAGAATATGTAAACCCATGATTGCCATTGGTACCAGAGCGTTTTTGCGCCTTGTGCTAGTAAAATAGGACCATTTGAGTTGGATAAGTCTACTAACCAAATCGTGCTATCGGGAGTTAGAAAATCAAGAAATGGTGCTGCAAAAAGCAATACCAATCCCACAACAATTACCGTCAAAAATCCCCAAATCATCGTAGGTATACCTCTGTAATATCGGGGCGGAAATGCCCTAGCTCTTGAGAAATAATCGTCATGACATCGATACGCTCAAAGTGGTTAGCCAGTTGTTCGTAGCGGTTTTGTGCGTAGCTATGGCGTAAGCCGTGTGCTCCGTTGGAGTACCCAAGAGCGCGAGAACTCGCTTTGCTGAACGCATCAGAAAACTTGTGTCCTCCTGCTATGTTGTAATGCGATTCGTAATTCACGCCCCTGTCAGAGAGTTGCTGTGGTGTATCGAGTCTGCGTTCTTCTAACTTTTCTGCCAAATGGTTGGGGATTTGAACTTCACGAATGAGACCGCCTTTCCCTTGA
>NZ_JAWPON010000356.1:0-690 GCF_033344315.1 Vibrio sp. 2132-1
AACAAAGTAATCTCGTAATCAAAATCGATAAAGCCTTCAACGATGACTCGACCTGCGCCAGTTCGGCCGCCTTCTTGTGCGTAGTCCCATGCTTTTTCAATATCGTCTTCCGTTTTGATGACACTCTGTCCCTTGCCAGATGAACTCATGACAGGTTTGACCACACATGGGATACCTACGTGCTCTACTGCGGCTTTAAAGTCATCGTAGTTGTCTGCAAATCGGTAAGGGGAGGTGGATAGGTCTAGTTCTTCTGCGGCTAAGCGACGAATGCCTTCACGGTTCATGGTGAGCTTGGTCGCTTTCGCAGTTGGCACAACATTCAGGCCTTTCTCTTCAAGCTCGACAAGTTTGTCGGTCGCGATAGCTTCTATTTCTGGAACAACGTAAGCTGGCTGCTCTTTGTTTATGATCTCTTCTAGAGCTTTACCATCCAACATATCGAGCACGTAGCTACGATGAGCGACTTGCATCGCAGGTGCGTCGGCATAACGGTCACAAGCAATCACTTCTAGACCTAGTCGTTGGCATTCAATTGCCACTTCTTTACCAAGCTCACCAGAGCCTAATAGTAATACACGGGTAGCATTTGCGCTGGTTGCAGTACCGAACATAGTGTTCCCTTACAAAATAGAGTGATGAGACAGAAATTGCAGGAGATCATACTGATTTTTCATTGCGAAGCAAACG
>NZ_JAWPON010000357.1:0-689 GCF_033344315.1 Vibrio sp. 2132-1
CTTCCAACGTGAAGTTGTAAGAGCCATCCACATTCACTACCAACGTAAATACTGGATTGCCATCTGCCGTCGCACTGTAAGTGAAGCTGCCGTCAGCATTTGCCGTTTCTACGAGTACAACCGCTTCGCCATGTGAGGTAAGGCCAGCAACAGGATCCGTCGAGGAATCAAGTTGATAGCTCACCACGCGATCAGAGCCTTCTGTTGTAGTGAATTTACCGTCAATAGAAACAACGCTATCCTGAGCAGAACCAACGCCCGATAAATCGTCTTCATCAACCATAATGGCATCGACGTTTGTGATGGTCGGTTGGTCATCGAAGATAGTCACTGGGAGCACCGCAGAGCTGGTGTCACCATCAAAGTCCGTTGCGATGATTGGGAAGTTCAGCGTTAGCTCGTCGCTATTAATAGCGTGATCGATTGGGCCTTCCAGCGTGAAGTTATAACTGCCATCCGTTTTCACTACCAACGTAAAGACAGGGTTGCCATCAGCGGTCGCAACGTAGCTGAAGCTGCCATCAGGATTTGCAGTCTCTATCAACGTCACTGGATTGCCTTGCGAGGTGAGCCCTGCAACCACATCTACAGAGGTATCTAACTGGTAACTCACCACGCGATCAGAACCTTGCGTTGTCGTGAACTGCCCATCAATCGAAAGTGAATCATTTTGGTCCGAACCGATGTTC
>NZ_JAWPON010000035.1:0-10873 GCF_033344315.1 Vibrio sp. 2132-1
GGCTGCAACCCTGCTTGCTCAAAATCTATTCAAACATGGTTGTGCTTTGGGGAAATTATGAGGGGATCCCTCAGTATTTCGCCTGAGTCCGAAGAATCAGATTTTAATACCTTTATTTATCACAGAGCGCTCCCTTCTACTGGAACTGATTCAACTAATCCAAAGTCAACTTCAACACGAACGCCCAGTGTACGGCATGGAGAGAGTAAGTTAGAAAGGCTGTATTATCATTTATTAACCGACACACTATCAAATTGGCATTTCTCCGGAAAATCTATGTCGGCTGAACAGCACTTATTCAAACTTAAGAGGTCTGCCAATAAAATCCTCTTTGGAAGTAGTACTCTTGATAAATACATATTTATCGGACCAACAGGTTTGAGATACGCTTTTTCAAAACTCTATCGTAAAACCGGGGCTGGGTGGAAAGGCCCTGGACGCCCACAAGCATTTTGCATGTTCATCACCAATACTATTGAGTTAAAAGAACATTCTTTAGTAATTGATGACACGTGTCTGTCGTTTACCCGTTTGGTGAGCCCTTTAGCCAAATCGGCACTTAAAGAAGTGGAAGGACCTTATTTCGTCTTAGCAACCTTATGCCAAATGCACTCAGAAAGAATTAAGCTACACACCGTTTACATCCAACCAATCGTTTCATTGACAAATCAGGTACCTATTACTTCATCATTTGAACGCAAGGTTTTTACCGCACTAATATCTAAAATCGATAATGGCTCAAAACGTTACAGTATTCAGAAAATACTAACCACTCAGATGCAAAGAAACACTTCGGACTACTCCACGCCGAGCTTTATCTTGCAACTGAAGAATAATCATGGAAAAGTGATTTACCGGAGTATGGTTCAAATTGACGATTCGATTTATAACTTAGATAGATTTAGTCGCTCACCCATTTCTCTATGGCGTGTTAACCACTCAATGACAATATCCCCTGATGAGCCAATAGATATTGCCACAGAAAAGATTCTTTAAACTATACGAGTTTTGACGTTACTCGAGCTCATCCGGTCAGACAGAGATCGACGTTTAGGGAAAACAACTATCAAGAACAAAATCGGCACCGTTAAGCAAATTAGAGTACCGAACAAACGATACACATAAGTAGAAACCTCAACGTTCTCACCTTCTTTTCCTTGCACCTGAAGTTTGAATATTTTTTCCCCTAACGTCCTCTTCAAAAGTATGTATTGGCCCATCATCGTAAAGAAAAAGAACACATAGAAATAACCTATGCTTTGGATAGTCAACGCATTTAGTTCAAAGACGTAAAACTCTAAAATACCGAATAATAAGCTAATCAAACAATAGTCGGTTACAAATGCCAAAAATCTCTTTATCACGTACCAACTCCGTTTAATAAAATATGTTCTTTAACCCTATTGATACAATCAATGTAAACATCTTTGTCAGTCATATCATCGACTTCACCCTTCTTCTTGATGAGTGCTTTCATATCTGGGAACGACAAAACCTGTCCTAATGCAATATTCAATTCATCATAAGGTACTGAGTCACCTAATGCCTCTTTTACTTTTCTTCTGACATGAACATCTTCGGCATCACTTGCTAATGACCATACTAAGCCAGGAGGTAACACCGATACGATAGGTTGAATAATTGGCGCTTGTATTTTCTTCAGCTTACCTATGTACAAGATTCCGCGCCCCATGCCATTTAAAATTCCAGCTTTACCGACATACGATTCTATAGATTCAAACTCATCATCTGTTAGCTTAAACTGTTCCTTAATCACCCGTTCTGTACCTACACCTGGGATGTTGCAAATGAAGGTATTAGTAGCCAAGTCGCGAATAGATGGAGGGAAAGCTTCGTACATCTGTGTCAATAAAGTGATGATCTCACGATACTTACGCGCTGTTTTTACTTCTTTATCAAAGTTTTCATCTAACTCAGGACATTGAGCCTGTTCGTATTCGTCTTGGAAGTAATACTTGGGTAAAGGCTTTTTCGCTCGAGCAATTCGAAGTGCACGCTTATAAAACACAGGATCTGCATCATTTTTTACATCATCTTCATGTACCCAGAAATGCCTTTGAGCTAGACCTTTTGCAAGAATAAACCATGCATTTTTCATCGCTGCTGGGGCGGAATCTACAACTGGTTTAGCGTTTACAAACAGCATTGAAAGGTCAGAGTAATCTACCATCGGATATGAGCCTAAAATTGCGCTATATCGATCTGTCATCAGCTGCACTGAAGCACCAATTAGGTCCAGTAGTTTTTCTCCTCCAACTTTGAAAGAACCCATAGCGCTTTGCTGTTCAGCCGACTTTACCTCTTTGGGTAAGTCAGAGATCAGCGGCCAAATATACCTATGAGCTATTTTTGACAATCTTAGGAAATATTGTCGTTGAGCGTTAGATATACCTTCTTCATTCGATGCTTTGTATAGGGCATTACGGGCGTTTAGGTAGCTGTACGACGACTCGCTCTTTAAATGTTTTTGTACAAGATGGTGAGCAAGCTCTTTCTGTATTTTATCGACGCCGGGTTGCGAAGGGTCAATTTTCCTAGGCTGTGAAATAGCCTTTGCTACCATACTGTCAATTATTGCTGAAACACAGTTATCAAGTTGTACGTGGATTGGCTGTTTCGAGCCACCATTGACTATCTTAGTAACAAAAGCAGTCGCAGTGTTGTTCTCCGGCTTAGCCAATTTATTGTAACCATATTGTGGCTCAAGCATGTTGTAAGCGCTTGTCTTTTCATTGGCAAGACTGATTGCCCCTACTTTAGCTCTATCCTCTTTCTTCAGGTTTGCCCTAACAGTTTCGGCAGTGAATAATATTGACTCACCATAGTCGACCCCCGCAATAAGAGGCAACGATGTCGTTCCAGCTAAGAAATGCATTGCCCTGGTTAATACACCAGCTTGAACTGACTTACCAGAACCCATAGATCCACTAACTAAATTCAAGTGATGTGACTGTGTTGAATCAAAGTCAATAGGCCATGGCTTGCCATCAGGTGTGATATAGAGCAATACGCCGGAGTCCCACGGCGAGGCAGGACGTATGATTGGAGCGGACGAGAAGGCTGTTTCAATACTGTCATTACTCGCTCTCCCAACAGGCCTTGAGCTATAGCCAGGTAAAGAGGATAAAAGGCCCTCTATAGGAAATGAGCACATACGTTGCCTTTCCCCTCCCCAACCTCTAAGTGCACTTTGTACGGCTTTGAAACGTGTATTAGTTTCCGTTTCGTTATCACCCCAAACAGTCACCGACATATAACACTCTACTGCACACCCTCCTTCTTGAATGAACTTTGTTGTCTTATTACAGGCTTTCAGAATTTCACTTGATATTGGGTTAGTTTTAGCAACGAATGTGGTGAGACTCGATTTAGTCATTTTAGAGGTTTGTATACTTTGGGAGCCAGAAACCAGAGTGTACGATATACGCATAGGAACATCTCTGTTAACTCGGTTTATAAAACTCCTCATTAACATAGGCTCATCCCCGACTAAGTAACGCTCAAGCGTGGTATAGCAGTGACCATTGAAAAACTTAAAGTCAGGTCTTTTAGCATCCTCAAAAGGCTGTTCTACTATCTGCGAATGTATGGAGCTATGCCCAATCTCATCAGTATCAACCTTGTAGGTATGATTGCTCATTATTTTAGGAGATGATTCTTGTCGTGTGGATGGTTTCCAACGGTCCTGGTTTTCAAAGTCTCGGTATAGAAGATCTCTGATTTCCTTTAATGCACGATGAGACTCTAGTTTTTCGAATAGAACGTACTCAGAAAAAATATTAGTCATTTCTGTAACAAAAGAACGATGCTGGTCGTAAATCTGCATCGTTTCTACCCAGTGATTCTGGGTCTTAGAGCTACTGCTTAAACTGTGACCATATTCATCTGCCAATTTTTTTCTATTTTCATTACCCTCTTTGATGTTTGGTCTATCAAGAGTTTGGGGTGTCGTAGTCAATACAATATAGGTCATCTCTGGCTTAATTAGCTGAGAAATGAGGCTCTTTTCAGTCTTGTTTAACTTCTCATTTTGGTAGCCCATCGTTTTTGATACAGAGTCCACTGTATTAAGACACTTGTTCACAAAGCTCTCAGAACGACTTGAATCAATATCGATAACAAAATCTATTCTGTTTCCACTGTCTGTAAAATTTTGTCGAGCTCTACTTGCCATAAAGTCAAGTATGGCAAGCTCCTGCTTATTTGAGTAGAACCTGTAAGCCCCGTTCAACTTTAGTAGGGTAACCATTGAACCATCGTGAGTTAGCAGTGAGTGAGGGTCAATGCTTGATGTTGTTTCTAATTGACAAATCTCATAGGGTTTATAGGCGATTAGATTCGCTAAAAATGAAAGAGCTCCCATTAGATAGTTAACCTCTTTACTTTCTTCGCAATAACTGGTTGAGTATCCACTCTTCTTGTAGATAGGGCTGTGATTAATTCACTCATTTGAGCTTTCTTATCCGCATCATCTAGCTGTTCAATTTGATCTAGTTTAATGACATCCTGTACCCCAAACGAGTTATGAAACTGTGAGTTAAGCTTTCCGAACACATTCAAATCTTGAAGCTTTTTGTATGTCTCGGGCATTTGACCATCTGAGAAAATTTCTAGCGGTTCAATTTCCATTTTCTACACTCCGATATCTGGCATTGCGCCAAATTTTTCTGCAATAATATTGGCTTTTTTTACATCTTGGCTACTTAACCAAACCCTTGCCGCACCGACACCAAACCCACCGCCGACGAAACCTGCTTTCATAAACGCTTCCGCAAGTTTGGAGCAAATAATCCTGTCATATGCTCTGAGGTACACTCCCAGGCCAGTAGCTTGTTTTTGACTTCCTAAGTGGACTTTATCGGCTAAGGCACACCAAATATTTTCACTGACCACACCTTTAGAGTAACTATATCTATTTTTTGATAGGTCTATTTCAGGCCTTACATCCAACTTACCAGCATTAGTTTTCAGGCCTCCCAAAATTTCAACCTCACAGTAACGTAAAATATCAATAACCTCTGGAAGAGCAGCCCATATTCTCGTTGTAGATTTCACACCTTCGATTCCAAAGGTAAAACTTTGAGCTCGCTTTGGGTCGATAGACTTTACTTTGATATTTAGAATTGCAGCAGTATTTTTATGGAGGTTCTTTAAACCTATTATGACTTTTTCTGTATCAGGGAGTAGTACTTTGTTTTTATATCCAGCAACAATTGGCCCATCGCTACTAAACGTAAATTCTTCCCAATTGTTATCCAAAGGAAAGTTTTGATTCATTAAGTATTCGAAATGCGCAACCCTTGGTAAGGTATAATGATAGATCTTTCCGTTTGCAGACTTTACAGTACCTTGGAATGACTGATACGCATCATTTAATGCCGCTTTAGCTGAAGCGTCTGCGAGTTCACTTATATTTAGTAGTTCAGAAGGTAGGAACCCTTGTGATTCCAGGTATTGTGGGATTTCACCACCAAGGCGATATCGAAGGTAGTCCGGATTAAGTT
Organism: Vibrio sp. 2132-1; assembly: GCF_033344315.1. Lineage (NCBI taxonomy): Bacteria > Pseudomonadati > Pseudomonadota > Gammaproteobacteria > Vibrionales > Vibrionaceae > Vibrio > Vibrio sp. 2132-1. The sequence goes on from NZ_JAWPON010000035.1 coordinate 5,526, forward strand.
CGAATTTACCCTGTAGATCTGCAGCAATTGACTGAACTAGCTTTGCTAAATGTTGAATACCTTCAATATCTTTTTTAACATTCAACTCCCTCATTATCTGTTGTAAAGACAACCTTAAATATTGCGACGAACGTAGGTTAGGTACTTTGTAGAGGGCTTCTTTTTGAAATATAGAGTGTTGAATGTTAGTTACCCAAATTGTAGACATCTCCAAATCAGAATAGGAACTAAACTCCTTCACCTTGCCATCGACACAAGAGAATCCACTCCTAGGTTTTTTTTCATCGTTGAATATCGCTACGCCATATGTGTTCATTAATATCCTATCCTTCTAAACTAGAGATATGGTTGTTCACTATTTCTGGCCAATTGTTTGGGTCATAGAAATCTGAAAAGAAGTCTTGGTTCCTACTCCACTCCTCTATCTCTCGAGAAAAGGGATCTGGAGTAAACAGCAACCTTAAATGAGGGTACTTTAACTGACGTTCGGAATACTCTTTGTCATCCATAGCACGAAAGTCTTCAGCTAGTGCCCTAATGTTGGTTATTTTGTACACTTGACTTACTTGCTGCGCCGTAGCAGAAAGGAGCTCGATCCAGAGCCCTGTATCGCGTGCAATACGCAGAAGCGTAGTACCGCATTTTTCTGGACCTTGGATTTTTGCTAAGTAATTTGCAACCCAAGATATTCGAACGTAAGCATTGAGCTCCTCCTGGGTCAAAGAGGGACAAAAAACTAAAGTGGCAAGTTTATTATCTGCAACAAAACCCAGATGTTCACACATATGACATAGAGGGCATTTACACTCAAAGTTAATGATTTCGTTATGTTTGTGATTCCCATCCTTGTGATGAACATGTTGATACTTTTCTGAACGAAAATGGCAATCAGTACATCGATAGTCAACATCTGATAAAAACTCCACCCTTTTTAGTTGAAAGTCTTTATCATCAGATGGTTCTGGTGGTTCTGATAAACGCCATTGATGGCTTCTACTAACACCTATGAACATTACTCACCTATATATGTCATTTGTGGATATTTTACAATACCCCAATTATCATAATAATTGGGATGATTAACAAGGAATAATTTGGAGAGGCGTTAAGTAAGCGCTTATACCAAGATCGAACTGAGTACTTTTCCGATTGATATCTTTATAACGTGGGCAGGTGAACAGTAGAGGATGGCGAGCGATTATGAGTAAAGATGTGGCTTCTTTCTTTTTCTGTTGCTTATAAATACTGATGTTTCGGGTTATCGATTTATGCTACGCCATAGCTGTTTAATAGTGGCATTTGTATGATGCTTGCGGTTAGTAAACCATTTCCGATACAAAACGCCATCGGTCGCACCGATATTACCTTGATTACCTGCTAACCAAGCTCTGTGCAACTCACTTCTAGCAACCAGCCGCCTAAAACTTCTTGGCAAGAAAAGCTGCTCATACCCAACAAAATAGGCTCGCTCGCATATCAGTTTATATACACTTGTCATACAGTTTTCCTTATCCAGTTAATGTTTCTTTTTAGGTTTCAGCAGCGTCTTAACTAGCTTATCTATCTTACGCTTCTGCTTGTACATGGGCGGTTGTATAGGGCAACATCTAAGAGATCACTTAGCTCTCCAACAGCATCACCAGTTTTAGTCGGGTTTACTGACCTTTAAGCACCACCCCCAGTTCTTCTAGTGGCCATACGAGTGTCTAGTTCTTATGTTGAACATGGCTCCCTCTTTGTTATCAAGTTGTTCTGATGGCATTAATCCATTTGAATCGCCTATTTTGACAGTTGTCATAAGCATGTAGGTGTAATTCAATACCTTTTACACAATCTAGTTGTTTACAATCTCATTTTTTGCCGTTTTTTCCGTAGATAAAACCATACACTGCAGTAATAAAAGCGAAAATGAAGAACCACATTAAATTTTCATTCTCGATTAGAGTTTCTAGAGAAAAATCTAGGACAAATCGGACTAAGAAATAGGCACTAGCAAGGGCTGAAACGTTAGTAATAAAGTCCGCGAACTTCCGGTGGTTAGGTTTTGGTTCTGGCATGTTTTTTCCAATGTTGATTACAGCCCATGTCTAGGGCTGTATTTGTACTGTTTCTCTGCTCGCTTTCTTAAGCAAACAGCCTCAAAAAAGTCACTTGTGCTACTAAGGTACTTTTGCTTATTACCCACTCCGATGTAGGCGACAAAGTAGCCATTGATCTGTTTCACTCCAGTCACACCAGTTTTGTTGCGGCGACTTCTAGCTAAATTTCTCTGAGCAACGCAGTTGTCCCCCTACGTAAATTGCTCCATTTATCATTTAGAGAATCACCATCTTTATGATCGATGATGAAATCAGGAAAATGACCAGTCATTATTGACCAAGCGATTTGACCAGATGTGTACTCTTTACCGTCAATGACAATTCTGCGCCACACGTTGCCTTTCTTCCGCTTGACGCATCCCGCAACTAGATTAGCTCGGCGGCCTCTGCCCAACTTTTTCCACTGGATGATGCCACTATCAGGGTCATAGGTGAGTTGGTTTCTAATCTAAGTTACTAATTCCAATACTATCTTCCAACGTTAAATTCGCTCTAAAACTGGCAACTGAAATGAGCCAGTTGCGCTTTGTAACCAAGCACGATGTATCTGAGTGCGAGCAAGTAGCTTCCTAACCAATTTGGGGACTTCTTTTTTGGCTTTATCGGCTTGGTTATATGACCAGATCTGCAATGGCTCGTAACTATCTCTATCCAGCAGGAACTACTCTTTATATCCAACTTTATTGGGATTTCTATTACCAAATCTCTTTCTAGCCAACCACATCCCTAAGAACTGGAGTACGACAATCAAGATCATCACTGAAAAAGCCATTTCACGATTAATAACGCCAACGAAAAGTAACACTAGACTTAATACAAAACCGATGACAATTGCTTGTAAATGGTGCTTATGTAAAGAGGTTCCTTTAGGTTGCCAATATCTAGCTAATATATTGTCTAACATAAGGTGTTACCTACATCTTGATGAGAGCGTTAAAGAATAGTTCTCCATCAGTGAAAGCATCTTGCAACGTCAAACCGTATGCTCTGTGCATCCATGCGGATTTCAGGACTGATAGCCTACACTTAACTTGAAATTCTGCTTCTTCTTTATCTAAATTTGGATACCCAGCAACCCCCAATAATAGGTCATGTATGCGCTGATTAGATTGGCTCAACTTGATTATAATTGAAGGAGTAGTGATATAGTTTAGTTTCTCTTTAGATACCTCAGTTAGCTCCAACTCTGTAGCAATCACATCAAACCATAAGGTAACTTGTTGTACGCAGATGGAGCTATCGGCATTTGTATATTCACTCAGGCTATCACTAATTTCTTTAGCTAATACTATTTTCATTTCTTGTTAGTCCTTGGTCGTTGTCTTAACTTTTTCTTTAAGGTCTGCGTTCTTATTTTTGAAGCATTTTTACGGTTCTAAAAGGTAAATCTAAGGTTTTTATGAGCTAATATGTTCCCTATCCTAATTAACCTACTTTTTTAGCTAAAGACTTTGCCAGTCCCTCGTTAACAAATGATTTCCAATTTTCTTTAGTTAGTTCTGCCTCGACAACTTCTTCTTCGACTAGCGAAATGATGATTTCTCGATTAATTAGGTTTGTAGCCATGTCTAAATCATGTAAACGAAGGAACGATGTTACACCCCACAGCTTATCTGAATGAAGTTCCAAGCTATCAGGTAGACCCATAAGAGCAGCGAAAGCAAAATCACCTTGTCTTAATCCCCTGCAATGCAAAACCATCATATCTTCAAATCCAAGATAGATTGCTTCTAATGGTTTATCCTCATCATCGTTTGGCTTTAGATGAACTAACCATTTATCCTGATGGACATCAACTAAGTGATTCATCCCTTCATAGTTTTGTAAACCTCGAAGGTTATTGGACATGAGCACACCGTAAACCAACTTTAGTTTTAAATGATCATCATTTAATGGTGTGTCAGGGTTTAGCACACCCTCCTCTCCACGATCTAGAATAGGTAACTCAGCAGCATCTACCAAAACAGCTAAATCTTTTTCGGTATGGGGCATCTGCCATACTGCATATTGCATTTCATTCTTTGACAAAGTTTGCACTCCAAGTTGTTATTACTACTTCTATCAAAGGCACTCAAATCAACCTGTTAAATGCCTTTTGCACAAGTTCGATTTTTCCAATACTCTCAAGTTACTTAGTGAGTGGGATAGAATTTGAATCCATAAAAGAATCAACCTGTTTAACCAAGTCTACTGCTGTCGGCTCTGTCTCTAACGTTGACCGAAGTTTGTTGATTGTTGAAACGCACTCCTGATTAACTTTGAGAGTAATTTCACCTAGGTTGTTAATGTTGGAGTCACAAGCCAATTCCAACTTTGCATCAAGTAAACTTAGCGCAATAGAATGACCTAATTCGATTACCATTTCTTCTTGAGTCGTTGCTTGAGCTTGCAAGGAAAGAGCAGCTAAGATCGTAGCTACTAACTGTATTTTCATATTTTCGATTTTCCCATTACTTCAGCGACAAAAAATCGCCTGTGTATTCATAGTTGACAAGCGCATGTAAATCTCGCCTATGAGAAGGCGTTGCTTCTTCTTTAGCTTGCTCATAAAACCACTTTCCCGCACCATAAAGATCATTGTTGATGTCTAGCCACGATACATCATATTAATTACCATCTTTTTTGTTGATGGAATCAAGACGCTCGTTCCAAGTTCAACCATCTACATGCTTCACCAAAGAACGCATGTTTTCCTTAGATTTTTCAGTTAATTCAAAAGCGAATGGGTTAGAGGTGTTTGATAGTTTATCTAATTCAAGGTCATCTCTAGTTTCAGTCTTACTCCTGTTTTAGTCTCCTATTTTTAAAAGTTCAGCGTTCACATACTGCCATGTTGTTGAGTTAAACCAGTTAATCGGATCTATTTCCCTGTCTGGAACCAACCAATGAAAACCATCTTTTAATGCTTCTTTGTCTAGGCAATACTTATTATTATCTAAGAACCTATCCCAAAAGGAATTGTCAGATAATACATAATGATAATTTATGAGGGCAACGTATGGCAGGTAATAAGTGGCAAATCAGTGATGAACTCTGGGAGAAAATGGCTCCTCTCATCCCGGAACATAGAACTCAACACCCGCTGGGTACGCACCGCAAGCGGGTTGATAATCGCGCTGCAATGAACGCCATTTTCTTCGTACTCAGGACGGGTTGCCAGTGGAATGCGCTAAATGCCACCGGTATATGCTCGTCAAGCTCTGCTCATCGCCGATTTCAGGAGTGGCGGGATGCTGGCGTATTTGAACG
>NZ_JAWPON010000358.1:0-689 GCF_033344315.1 Vibrio sp. 2132-1
CGCTTATCCCTGAAAGTGATGAGACGCGCGAAACCCAGCCGACTTTGAGTTTTCAACGTGTATTGCAACGCGCGGTTTTCCATGTTCAGTCGTCTGGTCGCAACGAAGTAACGGGTGCTAATGTATTGGTCGCAATCTTTAGCGAACAAGAGTCGCACGCCGCTTATTTATTGAAGAAAAACGACATTTCTCGCTTAGATATTGTCAACTTTATCTCCCACGGTATTACGAAAGCTTCTGGCGCCGGAGAAGATCCATCTTCTTCAGATTCGTTTAGCTCGGATAGTGTCGAAGAGACAGGTTCCGATGAGCGTTTAGAAAGCTTCGCAACAAACCTCAACCAAGTGGCGAAGGCCGGTAATATTGATCCATTAATTGGCCGTGACAAAGAGCTAGAACGTACGATCCAAGTTCTATGTCGTCGTCGTAATAATAACCCATTGCTAGTTGATGGAGCCGGTGAGGGTAAAACGGCAATTGCAGAAGGCCTAGCTTGGAGAATTGTTGAAGGCCAACTCCCTGAGGTGATTCAAAATATCGTTATCTCCTAACTTGATATCGGTTCGCTGCTAGCATGCACTAAGTATGGTGGTGATTTCGAGAAACGTTTCAAATCGATTTTGAAGCAGCTTGAAAAAGAAGAAGATGCCATCCTGTTCATTGATGAGATCCATACTATTATCGGTGCT
>NZ_JAWPON010000359.1:0-688 GCF_033344315.1 Vibrio sp. 2132-1
TGCACCTTTGCGCGCATCTGCCAACGCTAAATCTTGTGGCGTCGTCACCAAAACCGTGCCGGTAACAGGAATTTGTTGTGACAACGTCAACTGGATATCACCCGTGCCTGGTGGCATGTCTATCACTAAGTAATCTAGCTCTGGCCAATCGGTTTCATTCAATAGCTGAGCTAACGCTTTCGATGCCATAGGGCCACGCCAGATCGCTGCTTCAGATTTATTAACTAAATAGCCAATAGAATGAGTATAGATGCCGTGAGCAAAAATAGGCTCCATCCATTTGCCATCACGAACTTCTGGTTTCGCATCTTCCTGGCCGAGCATCATCGGAACCGATGGACCGTATATATCGGCATCCAATAGGCCAACCTTCGCTCCCGACTGCGCGATAGCCAAGGCTAAGTTAACGGCTGTTGTGGATTTGCCCACCCCACCCTTTGCAGAGCTCACCGCAATGATATTCTTCACGCCTTTCACCGCATTAGAAACCTGCGTTTCTAGTGCTTTTACGCCGAGTTCAATGTGAAACGGAAACGCGGCTACAGCTTTGGATGCTTGCTGTTGTTGAATCCATTCTTGCAATGTGCGCTGAAGCTCATTACTAGCAAATGGCAATGTAATCTTCACCTCACCTTGAGCGGTGATGGTGACAACGCCGTGAATATCGGCCCAGTTTTCCACTAACTGT
>NZ_JAWPON010000360.1:0-688 GCF_033344315.1 Vibrio sp. 2132-1
CTGCAAATCATGCGTGTTTCTTCTAACAAGAACGTGGTAGAAATGATGATGATTTACAACGACGATGCTTTAGGTGCGAAACCATTAAACCAAGTACTGAATACCAGTATTTATACATACTGCAATACGCCGTCGGTAAGAGAGCAAATTGATATGGGTTTGATGTACCGATTGAAAGTGCGTAACTCACGCGGTCAGCTAATTGCTGATGAATTGGTTTCAGAGCAAACCTGTAGCAAAATCAAATAGTCACAGTAATTTGCTTGTCGCCCAAGCCCGACGACAACGAGAGGCGTCGTTAGTGACTTAGGCAGACATTAAATAGAATACACAAAAGCGGAGACGATGGTCTCCGCTTTTTTATTGGCCACTTTAAATTGGCGACGAGCTACCTTATGCAAGCTCTGCGCGAAGCTTCTTCGCAGCAGACACTAGGTTGGCAAGTGCAGCTTCCGTCTCTGCCCAGTTCCGTGTTTTCAAACCACAGTCTGGGTTTACCCACACACGTTGTACCGGAATCTTTTCTGCCGCTTTCTTGATTAAGCCTTCAATCCACTCTTCCGTCGGAATATTTGGTGAGTGAATGTCATAAACACCAGGGCCAATTTCGTTCGGGTAATTGAACTCTTAAAACGCTTTAAGCAGTTCCATATTTGAGCGTGACGTTTCAATGGTAATCACATCTGCA
>NZ_JAWPON010000361.1:0-687 GCF_033344315.1 Vibrio sp. 2132-1
GCTTCTAGCGCAGATCTCGCTGAAACTACCGATTGCTCATACGCTTTTAACGCACCAATAGAAGCGTTGATGTTGTTGTTTTGTGCGCGAACATCTTTCACTACGCTACGGTACTGAGCTTCAAGATCTTCGCTTGCTGCAACGTACGCAAACTCAGCTTGTTTGGTTTGTGATGTCACGTTGCCGCCAGTGTAAAGTGGCACTGCTAGGTTAACGCCAATATTGAAGCCGTCGCTTGTACGGTCACTATTTGCATTACGGCCAAGACCACTGTTGTAGTTACTTTCTGTGCCTGAATAATCACCGTAGTTGTAACCACCATCTAGAGATAAAGTTGGTAGGTGACCAGAGCTAGCTAGTGAGATGTTGTCGCGCGCGATGTCTTGAGAAATACGAGCTGACAATAGGCTAAGGTTCTTCGTTTTCGCTTCATCGATCAACGTTTCAGCAGGGCTGTTCGTACGTGTTGCAGAGAAACGGTTAGTATCAAGAACGTTTAAGTTTTTGTGTTCTTGACCTGTGATTTCACGTAGCGATTCGTAGCTGTTGATCAGGTCATTTTCTGCCAACACTTCATCCGCTAGTACTGCATCGTACTGAGCTTGTGCGTCGTGAACGTCAGTAATTGCCGACAAACCAACTTCAAAGCGTTGTTTTGTTTGTTCTAGTTGGCGACCAACGGCTGCT
>NZ_JAWPON010000362.1:0-686 GCF_033344315.1 Vibrio sp. 2132-1
GCCTTGGTAACAGAGCCTTGCTTGCACACCATCCAGAAGTAATAAAGATGGTTGTAATTTAGATGTGACATCTGCCAATTCCAGAAAAGAAGGTGATGCTTTTTATACCAAATGTGACAGAGACAGGCAAGATACTCGGCAAAACCATCACTTTAACCAACTAAAATTAAGTTTTACCGAAAATACAATCTCAGTATTGTCATAAAACTTGAAGTAAAACGCACTTTTTATCGAATTCTCATCAAAAAACCTCAGTTTATAAAACCAACAAATCCTATATTTTTCAATGAATTAAAACAGGATAATCCGCTATTTTTTTTGAACTATTAAAAAGCACAATAAAAAGTGCTCACAGAAATCAATCTGTAATATTACTGAAATATTTGTTCTCTAACATCGCCCGAAGTTTCAACTTAAGACCGAAAAACGAACTTAAAGGTCAACGGAGAAAATTATGATGAACCAAGCTACTTCAACAGCAGCGCCTATCTCGAGCACGACTCGTTGGTTACGCTGGGCTAACTTGGCATTCATGCTGTATCTGCTTCTTCTAGCAGTATCTATGGTTGGTAGCGGTTTCAAATGGGCAACTGGCGACCAAGCAAAAGTATTGTTTGAGTTTGCATCTCACCCTATCGCTGGTCTTATGATCGGCCTAGTAGCAACAGCCCTAATCCAATCCTCAA
>NZ_JAWPON010000363.1:0-686 GCF_033344315.1 Vibrio sp. 2132-1
TATCTTCAGGTTTCCTATCTCTACACGCTATTAGGGTGTTTGCCTTATCGAATAAAACCAACAAGTGTGATAACTTGCGCGCGGTTTAAATGTAATTGGTTGTATTAATGAAGAAAACAATACGTGTAGTAGGTGTGGCATCTTTACTGTGCTGTCAGTCGGTTAATGCGATGAGCGAAAAAGACTGGGACGTTCTAACGGATATTGGCACTTACGGTTTAGTGGCAACCGCTGCAGCTGTGCCAGCTTATAAAGGCGATTGGGAAGGGTTCTGGCAAGCAGGATTGAGCATTGGCACGGCTTCTGGTGTTGGTTTGATTGGTAAAAAGACCATCGATGCAGAACGCCCAGATAAAAGTGACAACGACAGCTTTCCATCCAACCACACTGCAAACGCATTTGCTTCTGCGACCAACCTTTACTTGCGTTATGGATGGGAAGCCGGACTTCCTGCATACAGCATGGCAGCGTTAGTGGGCGTCGGCCGTGTTGAAGCCAAGAAACACTACTGGCGAGCCGTGTTGGAAGGCGCGGCTTTAGGCACGTTGAGCGCTTATATTTTTACTGATGCGTATGACGAAAATGTACAGCTTGTACCTTGGGTGACCAGTGAGGATGCGGGTATCTCTATCACTTATCGTTGGTAAGGATATGAGTTAGATATATGAATCGAATGAAAAAGCCTC
>NZ_JAWPON010000364.1:0-686 GCF_033344315.1 Vibrio sp. 2132-1
TAACTTAGCTGCATCCGCCATATTGACGATCATAAGCTGACCATCGACATCCGAACCGGTATTAAAAATACCAGCCACTGTGAAGTTGCGCTGACTAGGGATTCGACCAAGAGGGGTAAACTGCGTGGCGTTTGTCACCATTAAACGAACTTTGTCGCCAATAGAAACCTTAAGAGAGCGCGCTAAACTGTGGCCAAGAAACACTTTGTACTCTCCCGCTTGAAGAGAAGACAAACGACCCGCAATCAAATGGTTGGCAATCGGGTCGCCTTTCTTAGGCTCAATCCCAATCAAATAACCTGCCGTCAGTTGCGCCGAGCTTTGAATTACAGCCTCTCCGCGAACAACAGGTTCTGGCTCAGCAACATCCGACATCGCTTGAATGAATTGCGGCGCAGACTCCGTCAGTGGAGTGCGACCATCATGTTGAGAAATCACCGCGTGAGGAAGAACACCAAGAATGCGCTCTTTCAGTTGTGCTTCGAATCCGTTCATAACCGAAAGCACAGTGACCAACGCCATCACACCGATCGTGATGCCCGCCGTCGACATATAAGAAACAAATCGGCTAAACCTATCTCCGGAGCGTCCCCGAAGATATCTCAAGCCAATAAACAAAGAGATAGGATGATACATACAGGACAAACCAACTGGTTTTCTAATAAGGGCGATTGACCCTAGTTCTA
>NZ_JAWPON010000365.1:0-686 GCF_033344315.1 Vibrio sp. 2132-1
GGAAGCGGCAACTCAACCCCAAAACGAGTAAACATCGATGCAAACTCGGGGATAACCAGAATGTTCAGAATGAACATCGCGATGGTAATAAATACGATAACGAACGTCGGGTAGCGCATCGCGGCTTTAATGCGTTTGCGTGTTTCGAGCTCTTGCTCATAATAGTTTGCTAGCTGCAGCAATGCCTCATCGAGTCGACCGGTATTCTCACCCACGTTGATCATGGAAACGAATAACGGACTAAACACTTTGTTGTGCGGCTGCATCGCAGACGACAAGCCACGACCATTACTCAACTCAGAAACCACATCTTCTAGCGCTTCTTTTAGCTGCTTGTTTTCACAGTTTTGCAGTAAGCCGCGCATTGAGCGCAGCAAAGGCACACCAGCTTTAGTTAAGCTGAACAACTGACGAGAAAACAGAATGATCACTTCCAGTGGAATGGCAGGAACCAACAATTTAGACAAACTAACGTGGTTCTTTGCGCCTTCTTTCTCTAAGCGTAGATTGAGCGGGATGATCCCTTTATTCATCAACGCTTCCGCTGCAGCTTCTGAATTCACCGCATCGACTTTGCCACTGGTTGATGAGCCGTCTAATGTGCGGCCTTGATAACGAAAAGTTGGCATTCACTTACCTACATGAAAATGGGATCAGTTTTACCCGAAGCGTCACCCTCGCCGAGG
>NZ_JAWPON010000366.1:0-685 GCF_033344315.1 Vibrio sp. 2132-1
TTGAATCGCCACTTCACCTTGTAACGCCTGATGCTCGGTGAATATTGTCCGACCAGCGTACACTAAGTGCATAGTTGCTAGCGGAGTCTCATCTTCGTATTGAGTATCACCTTGCTGCCACTCTCCCAGTTCGAGCGTTTTAATGAGTTCGAGCGAAATCGGCATCATGACAGATGCAAGGTTGAGCGTTTGTTTAACTCCCCTACCCGGTACGCTGTGGCTATCTAGCACCAAAGCCGCTTCACTTTTATCCGGAAAACGACTGTTTCGACCAACGACCATTTCCATCGAACCATTGCCAAGTGCATCTCGGCGACGCTCTCTGCGCACAAACACCAATTCAGGATGCAAAGCCGCTATCGCTTGAGTCAGTTGATCTCGTCGATAACGCGAAGCCACTTCCAATTGAGGCAATTCAAATACGTCCCGCATCTGCTTTGCTAAGCCTTGCGCTTCTTCCAACACACTGACATCAACAATCACAGCAGGAAGCTGTTCTCCACGCACCAACCGAATCATTAGCGACACGTCACACCCCAGAGGTTCTTCTTGCTCTAGAGCCTCTGCTGCCTCTCCCCCTTGCAGTTGATACAGCTGTGCAGGCACGGAGAGCGCTGCCGCTAAATCGATCATGGCTTCTTTTTCGGCTTTGGTCGGAATGCGAGTCACCAGATCGGCGAATAGC
>NZ_JAWPON010000367.1:0-684 GCF_033344315.1 Vibrio sp. 2132-1
GCGCGCCAGAGTAGCTGTACGCATCTGGGTCGTCTTGAGAGTAGTGTTCGAGTTTACGGATATCCACTTTACCGACGAGTGATGAAATATCTTGATTGTTCTCATCACCAGGTTCGGTTTTCGCAATACCGATTTGGTCAAGGATAGATGGACGAACTTTCATCACTTTAAACTTAGTGATGTCGCCACCAAATTCGTGAAGGCGTTTTGCTGCCCAAGGCGACATGATTGAGCGAAGATAGCGCTGCTCAATACCGTAGTCCGTTTTCAGAATCTCGCCATCTTCGGTCGCTTTGAATAAACAGAATGGGTGGTCGTTCACTGGGCTGCGTTCGCCATTAGCGCTCAATACGTAAATAGGCATCGCTTCCATAAGCGATTTTAATTTTTCAGCAAGTGAGGACTTACCGCCACCAACAGGGCCCAATAGATAGAGGATCTGTTTGCGTTCTTCTAATCCTTGTGCCGCATGTTTTAGGTAAGAAACAATTTGTTCAATCGCATCTTCCATACCATAGAAGTCTTTGAATGTTTCGTAGCGAGAGATAACGCGGTTGGAGAAGATGCGGCTCAAACGTGGGTCTTTAGCTGTATCTATTATCTCTGGCTCGCCGATTGCCATCAGTAGGCGTTCTGCTGCATTAGCATAAGCACTTTTGTCATCCTTACACAGGGCTAGAAACT
>NZ_JAWPON010000036.1:0-7094 GCF_033344315.1 Vibrio sp. 2132-1
GGTTGATGAAGTACTGCCTGAACAACCCATGCGTCAGTGGGTGTTGAGCTTCCCGTTTCAGCTGCGTTTCCTGTTTGGGGTCGTTTGCGGGAAGGGGCGGAATCCTACGCTAAGGCTTTGGCCAGCGATATTCTCCGGTGAGATTGATGTGTTCCCAGGGGATAGGAGAAGTCGCTTGATATCTAGTATGACGTCTGTCGCACCTGCTTGATCGCGGCCGCGATAGCTAGATCGCGTTGCTCCTCTTCTCCATCCGCGTTCCAAGCTGCGGAAAGGCACCCATAAGCGTACGCCTGGTCGAGCAGGCGACGCGGATCGACGTCCAGCGCACGAGAGAATGCGTCCGCCATCTGTGCAATGCGTCTAGGATCGAGACAAAGGTCGTCTCTGTCAGCCGGATCGTAGAACATATTGGCGGCGCCAAAGCCCACTTCACCGACCAGACCGACGGGATCTATCACCAGCCAGCCGCGACTGGAGAACATGATGTTTTCATGATGCAGATCGCCATGTAGCCCACGCAGTTCCGAGGCATTGCTCATCATTTGATCGGCTATAATCGCCGCGTGGACGTAGTCAGTTTGACAACCTGCGTTTTGATCATCGCGCGCCCGCTGAAACAAAGCTGCAAAGCGATCCCGGATCGGGAGAAGGGCAGAAGGCAGGGGTTCCTCAGATGCGGCATACAGCTTCGCCATTAGTTCCGCTGCAATTTCGGTCGCCTGGTAGTCGCCGTGCTCGGCAACGATGTGAGAGAGCATTCGCTCCCCGGCATATTCGAGCAACATCAGATTGTTCTCACGACCGAGCAACCGGACTGCTCCCCTCCCATTGCGCCATACCAGATAGTCGGCCCCGCGCAGTTCATCAGCAATGTCTTCTATAGGTTTCAATCCCTTGACGATTGCAGGAGTCCCGTCTGGCAATGAAACTTTCCAAACGAGGCTGGAAAAGGTGTCCGCAATGAGAACAGGTTGCGAAACGTGCCAATGAGCAGGAAAAACAGGCGGCATGAAGGGGTCGTCTCAGAAAACGGAAAATAAAGCACGCTAAGGCGTAACTACCCTCGGCTACACCGCGTCGGCACCACGCGGCTCTTTCTCCCCTTGCAGCGAAGCAATCAGCGGGCAAGAAACGTTCCCTTGCCGCGCATGGCAGGCGAACACAAGTTCGGATAGCACGGTTTCCATGCGCGCCAGGTCGGTCATTTTTTCGCGCACGTCCTGAAGCTTGTGCTCGGCCAGGCTGCTGGCTTCCTCGCAGTGGGTGCCGTCATCCAGCCTCAGCAGCTCTGCGATCTCGTCGAGGCTGAATCCGAGCCGCTGGGCTGATTTCACGAAGCGCACCCGCGTCACATCCGCCTCGCCAGAGAGGCCGAGCGCGGCCGTGAGGCTTGGACGCTAGGGCAGGGCATGAAAAAGCCCGTAGCGGGCTGCTACGGGCGTCTGACGCGGTGGAAAGGGGGAGGGGATGTTGTCTACATGGCTCTGCTGTAGTGAGTGGGTTGCGCTCCGGCAGCGGTCCTGATCAATCGTCACCCTTTCTCGGTCCTTCAACGTTCCTGACAACGAGCCTCCTTTTCGCCAATCCATCGACAATCACCGCGAGTCCCTGCTCGAACGCTGCGTCCGGACCGGCTTCGTCGAAGGCGTCTATCGCGGCCCGCAACAGCGGCGAGAGCGGAGCCTGTTCAACGGTGCCGCCGCGCTCGCCGGCATCGCTGTCGCCGGCCTGCTCCTCAAGCACGGCCCCAACAGTGAAGTAGCTGATTGTCATCAGCGCATTGACGGCGTCCCCGGCCGAAAAACCCGCCTCGCAGAGGAAGCGAAGCTGCGCGTCGGCCGTTTCCATCTGCGGTGCGCCCGGTCGCGTGCCGGCATGGATGCGCGCGCCATCGCGGTAGGCGAGCAGCGCCTGCCTGAAGCTGCGGGCATTCCCGATCAGAAATGAGCGCCAGTCGTCGTCGGCTCTCGGCACCGAATGCGTATGATTCTCCGCCAGCATGGCTTCGGCCAGTGCGTCGAGCAGCGCCCGCTTGTTCCTGAAGTGCCAGTAAAGCGCCGGCTGCTGAACCCCCAACCGTTCCGCCAGTTTGCGTGTCGTCAGACCGTCTACGCCGACCTCGTTCAACAGGTCCAGGGCGGCACGGATCACTGTATTCGGCTGCAACTTTGTCATGCTTGACACTTTATCACTGATAAACATAATATGTCCACCAACTTATCAGTGATAAAGAATCCGCGCGTTCAATCGGACCAGCGGAGGCTGGTCCGGAGGCCAGACGTGAAACCCAACAGACCCCTGATCGTAATTCTGAGCACTGTCGCGCTCGACGCTGTCGGCATCGGCCTGATTATGCCGGTGCTGCCGGGCCTCCTGCGCGATCTGGTTCACTCGAACGACGTCACCGCCCACTATGGCATTCTGCTGGCGCTGTATGCGTTGGTGCAATTTGCCTGCGCACCTGTGCTGGGCGCGCTGTCGGATCGTTTCGGGCGGCGGCCAATCTTGCTCGTCTCGCTGGCCGGCGCCACTGTCGACTACGCCATCATGGCGACAGCGCCTTTCCTTTGGGTTCTCTATATCGGGCGGATCGTGGCCGGCATCACCGGGGCGACTGGGGCGGTAGCCGGCGCTTATATTGCCGATATCACTGATGGCGATGAGCGCGCGCGGCACTTCGGCTTCATGAGCGCCTGTTTCGGGTTCGGGATGGTCGCGGGACCTGTGCTCGGTGGGCTGATGGGCGGTTTCTCCCCCCACGCTCCGTTCTTCGCCGCGGCAGCCTTGAACGGCCTCAATTTCCTGACGGGCTGTTTCCTTTTGCCGGAGTCGCACAAAGGCGAACGCCGGCCGTTACGCCGGGAGGCTCTCAACCCGCTCGCTTCGTTCCGGTGGGCCCGGGGCATGACCGTCGTCGCCGCCCTGATGGCGGTCTTCTTCATCATGCAACTTGTCGGACAGGTGCCGGCCGCGCTTTGGGTCATTTTCGGCGAGGATCGCTTTCACTGGGACGCGACCACGATCGGCATTTCGCTTGCCGCATTTGGCATTCTGCATTCACTCGCCCAGGCAATGATCACCGGCCCTGTAGCCGCCCGGCTCGGCGAAAGGCGGGCACTCATGCTCGGAATGATTGCCGACGGCACAGGCTACATCCTGCTTGCCTTCGCGACACGGGGATGGATGGCGTTCCCGATCATGGTCCTGCTTGCTTCGGGTGGCATCGGAATGCCGGCGCTGCAAACAATGTTGTCCAGGCAGGTGGATGAGGAACGTCAGGGGCAGCTGCAAGGCTCACTGGCGGCGCTCACCAGCCTGACCTCGATCGTCGGACCCCTCCTCTTCACGGCGATCTATGCGGCTTCTATAACAACGTGGAACGGGTGGGCATGGATTGCAGGCGCTGCCCTCTACTTGCTCTGCCTGCCGGCGCTGCGTCGCGGGCTTTGGAGCGGCGCAGGGCAACGAGCCGATCGCTGATCGTGGAAACGATAGGCCTATGCCATGCGGGTCAAGGCGACTTCCGGCAAGCTATACGCGCCCTAGGAGTGCGGTTGGAACGTTGGCCCAGCCAGATACTCCCGATCACGAGCAGGACGCCGATGATTTGAAGCGCACTCAGCGTCTGATCCAAGAACAACCATCCTAGCAACACGGCGGTCCCCGGGCTGAGAAAGCCCAGTAAGGAAACAACTGTAGGTTCGAGTCGCGAGATCCCCCGGAACCAAAGCAAGTAGGTTAAACCCGCTCCGATCAGGCCGAGCCACGCCAGGCCGAGAACATTGGTTCCTGTAGGCATCGGGATTGGCGGATCAAACACTAAAGCTACTGGAACGAGCAGAAGTCCTCCGGCCGCCAGTTGCCAGGCGGTAAAGGTGAGCAGAGGCACGGGAGGTTGCCACTTGCGGGTCAGCACGGTTCCGAACGCCATGGAAACCGCCCCCGCCAGGCCCGCTGCGACGCCGACAGGATCTAGCGCTGCGTTTGGTGTCAACACCAACAGCGCCACGCCCGCAGTTCCGCAAATAGGGGTCGTTTGCGGGAGAGGGCGAAATCCTACGCTAAGGCTTTGGCCAACGATATTCTCCGGTAAGATTGATGTGTTCCCAGGGGATAGGAGAAGTCGCTTGATATCTAGTATGACGTCTGTCGCACCTGCTTGATCGCGGCCGCGATAGCTAGATCGCGTTGCTCCTCTTCTCCATCCGCGTTCCAAGCTGCGGAAAGGCACCCATAAGCGTACGCCTGGTCGAGCAGGCGACGCGGATCGACGTCCAGCGCACGAGAGAATGCGTCCGCCATCTGTGCAATGCGTCTAGGATCGAGACAAAGGTCGTCTCTGTCAGCCGGATCGTAGAACATATTGGCGGCGCCAAAGCCCACTTCACCGACCAGACCGACGGGATCTATCACCAGCCAGCCGCGACTGGAGAACATGATGTTTTCATGATGCAGATCGCCATGTAGCCCACGCAGTTCCGAGGCATTGCTCATCATTTGATCGGCTATAATCGCCGCGTGGACGTAGTCAGTTTGACAACCTGCGTTTTGATCATCGCGCGCCCGCTGAAACAAAGCTGCAAAGCGATCCCGGATCGGGAGAAGGGCAGAAGGCAGGGGTTCCTCAGATGCGGCATACAGCTTCGCCATTAGTTCCGCTGCAATTTCGGTCGCCTGGTAGTCGCCGTGCTCGGCAACGATGTGAGAGAGCATTCGCTCCCCGGCATATTCGAGCAACATCAGATTGTTCTCACGACCGAGCAACCGGACTGCTCCCCTCCCATTGCGCCATACCAGATAGTCGGCCCCGCGCAGTTCATCAGCAATGTCTTCTATAGGTTTCAATCCCTTGACGATTGCAGGAGTCCCGTCTGGCAATGAAACTTTCCAAACGAGGCTGGAAAAGGTGTCCGCAATGAGAACAGGTTGCGAAACGTGCCAATGAGCAGGAAAAACAGGCGGCATGAACATCAACCCCAAGTCAGAGGGTCCAATCGCAGATAGAAGGCAAGGCGTTCGCGGTCGGGGGCTTCGATCCCCAATACATTGAATAGGACAGCGAAGGCGCGCTCTGCTTCATCTGGCGCTGCCCAGTTCTCTTCGGCGTTAGCAATCATGAGTGCCAAATCGGCATAGCGATCTGCTGTTCCGAGCCGCCCAAGGTCGATCAGACCCGTGCATTGAAGAGTTTTAGGGTCCACCATGAAGTTCGGCATGCAGGGATCACCATGGCAAACAACCATATCGGTGCGCTCTTGGTCGAGCCGCACCGGTAGCTCTCGTTCGACACGAGCCAAAAGATCGAGCTGCGGCGTACTCTTGTCCTCGTCCGGTAAGAAGTCGGGATTGACGGCATTGCGGGACACCACATCAACGGCGCGTCCGAACATTCGCGACAGCCTGCGCTCAAACGGACATTGATCAACCGATAGGCTGTGAACAGCGCCAAGTTGCTGCCCCATTGACGGCCACGCTTTGAGCAAATCCGCTCCAGACAGATCAGCCGCCGGTACTCCCGGAATTGCCGTTATCACCAAGCATGCACCCTCCTGTTCCTCCTGCCAGTTGATCACCTCGGGGCAAGCCACACCTCGACCTTTGAGCCAAATGAGGCGGTCACGCTCTCCAGCGAGCTCACCGCGGCAGGAAGCAGGTGCGATTTTCGCGAAGGCATGCCCGTCACCACGTCGAAAAACAAAATCACCAGATTCTCCGCCTCTGACAGGCAACCAGTCAGAATGCGATTCACCAAAAAAAATATTAGTTCGATTCAATGGAGGTTCCTTCAGTTTTCTGATGAAGCGCGAATATAGAGAAATATCCCGAATGTGCAGTTAACGAATTCTTGCGGTTTCTTTCAGCGCCGCCAATACCGCCAGCCCGTCGCGCAAGGGGCGCGGCTCGTGTGTGCGGATGAAGTCAGCTCCACCTGCGGCGGCGGCAAGCTCTGCAGCGAGTGTCGCGGCCCCGACATCCCCCGGACCACGGCCTGTGAGCGCGCGCAGAAAGGATTTGCGCGAAACAGACAGAAGCACCGGCAAATCGAAGCGCAGCCGCAATTCATCGAACCGCGCCAGCACCGAGAGCGAGGTTTCGGGAGCAGCCCCCAGAAAAAACCCCATGCCGGGATCAAGGACAAGGCGGTTGCGTTTGATACCGGCACCCGTCAGCGCCGCGATGCGCGCGTCAAAGAACGCCGCAATGTGATCCATGATGTCGCCAGCGGGTGCCTCGCGCCGATCTGCCTGCCCGTCTTGCACCGAATGCATAACGACGAGTTTGGCAGATGATTTCGCCAATTGCGGATAGAACGCAGCGTCTGGAAAACCGCGAATATCATTGAGATAGGCTACACCACGCGACAAGGCATAGGCTTGCGTCGCGGGTTGATAACTGTCGAGCGAGACGGGAATGCCATCTGCCTTGAGCGCGTCCAGCACCGGCGCGATACGCGCGATTTCTGTGTCGGACGAAACAGGCGCGGCGTCGGGATTGCTGGATGCCGGACCGAGGTCGATCACATCTGCCCCCTCGGCCATCAGCTTACGCGCCTGCGCAATGGCTGCGTCTGGCGCCAGATACCGGCCTCCATCGGAGAAACTGTCCGAGGTTATGTTGACGATGCCGAAAATGATGAGCGATTTATTCATGGGGGCTTCTATAATAATAATAATCGAGCATGAGTCTCATACGGATGCTCGGGTCGAAAGGGAATCCCCAGGCGAGTAACCTGTTTGCGGTGATCCATTAGCTGCAGGAGCAGAATAGCATACATCTGGAAGCAAAGCCAGGAAAGCGGCCTATGGAGCTGTGCGGCAGCGCTCAGTAGGCAATTTTTCAAAATATTGTTAAGCCTTTTCTGAGCATGGTATTTTTCATGGTATTACCAATTAGCAGGAAAATAAGCCATTGAATATAAAAGATAAAAATGTCTTGTTTACAATAGAGTGGGATACAGACACGCTTGATATGTTTGGAGATGGGGTTCTAGGGATTTTCCCCTCTAAAAAGACTTAATCCTCTGTAGACCACACCAATAAATGGCTGCGGAGGTGGGTTACTACTTATAAGTGTGGCAAATTAGGTAAATA
>NZ_JAWPON010000368.1:0-683 GCF_033344315.1 Vibrio sp. 2132-1
GAAGAGAAATTCAGTTCGCCGCCGCCTAGCTTGCCCATCCCAATGATCAACATCGGTTGAGCTTCACCCTCTGCATTTGTTGGCGTTCCCCATTCTGCGCAGCAAATTTTGTATTGCCATTGGTATGTCTCAAAGATCATCGCCTCTGCCAATTGGGACAAATGACGTAATGACTCTTCAAGTGTCCAAGCATGTAAGAAGTCTTTCCACGCGATGTAGACCATTTCTCGATTTCGGAACTGACGCAGAACGCGATGACCAGACATTTCATCTGGGCATTCTGCCAATAAAGCGGCCAGACGGGTGCGATAAGCTTGGTGTCGGCTAAGCTCACTTAACATCGTTGGTAACTGCTGCGCGAGAGCCTCGTCACGGTGAATGGTTTCCGTAATAAATTGGCTCAACGCCGAGACGTAATGAAACTGCTCTACGACCTCATTTGGCCATGATTGAAGGTAACCCGCTTCTTGGGCATTTTGAACGGCAGATTCGGCGACAGAGACCAGTGACGAAGGCAGCTGCATGTTTCTTCCTTGTGTGAAAAGCACGGTGATTCATTCTTTATACCAGACTTAAAGCAAATAAAAACGCCCACAAAAGGTTTGTGGGCGTTTTATCAAATCCAATTCGCTTTATACGCTAAATGACTTAATCTTCTTATCTAGCTCTTCGGCGTTACTTTG
>NZ_JAWPON010000369.1:0-683 GCF_033344315.1 Vibrio sp. 2132-1
ACAACATCGTCGGTCAAGGTCAACGCGACTTTGGCGTATGTACCTGGATAGATAGCCGTTGGCGGCTCAAATTGAAGCTTTACGGTATAACTGCGCGAGTTGGCATCTGCCGACGGCGTCACTTCTTTTACTGCCGCTTGCGCGTTGAGGTTGTAAGACGGAAAAACAACGTCCACTTCTTTATCATAAGTCACATAAGGCATGACAGACTCAGCAAAGTTCACCTCTATTTCCAACGAGTTTGGATTGTACATTGATAAAAGCAAAGCCCCCGGTGTCGCGGTATCACCCTTGTTGATGGGCTTTTGCGTGATCAAACCATCAAACGGTGCAGTAATGATGCTGTAGCCAAAGGTCGTTTCCGCCTCGGAGACCGCCGCTTGCGCTTTATTGAAGTTGGCTTGTGCGGTTTGCAGCGCACTTTCCGCTTGGTCAAATTGCGATTGAGGGATCAGTTTTTTGTTTAAAAGCGCTCTGACACGAGAAAACTCCTTTCTCGCCGCGTTAAGCTGCGCTTGTGCAGAGGATAAAGCCTGCTCACTTTGACGAACTCGCGCGTCGAGATCATCGCTTTCTAGCCGCGCCAACACGTCTCCTTGCTTCACCCTATCGCCAACCTTCACCAATACCTCCATCACCGATGCCGTCAACCGTGCCGCGATATCGGCGTGCTGCTCTGCAAC
>NZ_JAWPON010000370.1:0-682 GCF_033344315.1 Vibrio sp. 2132-1
CTTGGCTTATCTGCCAGCGGATAGCTCATCTGCCGTGCTGAAGCATCTGCCGCAAGACTACCATGATGAAATCATCTTCCGTATTGCGCAGCTACAAGACATCGATCACCAAGTCGCGACCGATCTGCATGAACTGGTTGAACGTTGTATCGAAAAAGTGTCTGCAAGCCAAAGTGTACCGCTTTCTGGCGTTAAGCAAGCGGCAGACATCATCAACCGCTTTGAAGGCGACCGTGGTTCACTGATGGAAATGCTCAAACTGCATGATGAAGAAGTGGTTAACGCCATCGAAGAGAACATGTTTGACTTCATGGTGCTGGGCCGTCAACGCGAAGAAACCATGGACATGCTCGTACAGCAAATTCCACTCGAGCTTTGGGCTACGGCACTGAAAGGTTCGGATATCACGTTGCAGCAAGCGATCAAACGCTCAATGCCACAACGTATGGTGAAAGCGCTAGAAGACGATATGGAAGCGCGTGGTGCAGTTGCACTAAGTCGAGTTCAGAAAGCACGCCAAGACATCATGCAAATGGTGCGCGAGCTTGATGAGTCGGGCGAAGTTCAGTTGCTTCTATACGAAGAGCCAACGGTGGAATAAAGCATGGCAGAACAAAGATCGAACATTATGCGACTGCCTCCAAGTGGTTACCGTTTACACCGTTTTCCGCCGCTGGCTCAG
>NZ_JAWPON010000371.1:0-682 GCF_033344315.1 Vibrio sp. 2132-1
AAGAGCAATCATACAATAAGAAACCGTAGTATGTTTTATGAATCCTGATTTTTTAGGTGCTTTGCTTATCGGCCTTGTCGGGGCCGGCCATTGTATGGGGATGTGTGGTGGTATCGCATCCCTACTTTCCTTAGGTAGTTCAAGCTCAAAATCCTCCCCAACCATACCTTTATTCTACAACCTTGGACGACTCAGCAGTTACGCCTTAATAGGCACGCTTGTCGGAGGTGCAATATCAGGGTTATCGGAACTCAGCGGCTTAGCTCAATCTCTTGCGTGGCTGCGTTTTGTTGCCGCAATCTTCATGATTTTGGTTGCGTTATATATTGCGAAATGGTGGCAGGGTTTACTCATCGTAGAAAAGATGGGCCAGCACCTTTGGAAGTTTATCTCTCCAGCTGGAAAAAGCCTTTTACCACTTAAAAAGCCAATACACGCACTGCCCTTTGGTTTTGTTTGGGGGTGGTTACCATGCGGGTTAGTTTATTCGGCATTAACATGGTCGGCGGTGTCCGGTAGCGCAGTAAATGGTGGCCTAATCATGCTCGCTTTTGGTTTGGGAACGCTGCCATCCATGCTCGCTGTTGGTTACGGAGCAAGCCATTTTCAGAAACTGCAAAAATCATTAATATTTAGAAACATCTCAGCATTAATCTTAATTGTCTATGGCGCGTATACTGCC
>NZ_JAWPON010000372.1:0-681 GCF_033344315.1 Vibrio sp. 2132-1
GCACCATTTCCATTGGGCTTGGTGCCGTTGCACCACCGTTACCATCCATCACGATTGAGTGACCGGACTGCGATTGACCGAGGAATTTAAAATCTTCGACCCATTTAACTTCTGCTTGCATGGTTTACCTCATTTTGGCATCGCTCGTTGGGTGTAACTTTTGCCCGATTGAGCGTTGTATTTCGTGCCGATACTGTATCTTTCTTATAAAAAAGGGCAACGGAATTTTAAAAATCGCTGTAATTTTTTCGCTCTGTTGCCTTTCTATTTACGTAGCACTTTTTATTTCAGTCACACTTTCTACGGAAAACAACGTTGAGGTAGCTATGAAGAAAATATCTAAGTTATTGGTCGGATTCTCTTTCGCACTTCCTGTCTTGTTTCTACTTTTGAGTAAAACAGGCACCGCCGATACGATGGATAAGATGAAGGCTTTAGAGAATGCAGAAATCGCCACACTGGCTGGCGGCTGTTTTTGGTGTACGGAATCGGACTTAGAACAGCTTCCTGGCGTCTTGGATGTGGTGTCTGGCTACTCCGGCGGGCACGTGAAAAACCCAACCTATCGCCAAGTATCTTCTGGAAAAACCGGACACATTGAATCCATCGAAGTGAAATACGACCCGAATGTGGTGAATTACGAACAAGTACTCGATTACTTTTTCCGCCACATTGACCCAA
>NZ_JAWPON010000373.1:0-680 GCF_033344315.1 Vibrio sp. 2132-1
GTGAAAAGGCGGCAAAGACCATGCTGGCCTTCGACCTCGAAGTGTATGAGAAATTTTTCGGAAAACCTGATGTTGCATGAGGACAATGTGATGGAAAAAGTCAAAAGCGTAGATGCCGTGGAGTTCACGGCAGCAGATAAGAAGGCGATGACCCATGCGGCATACGCCCAGTGTTTCTTCATTCTGGCCCAAGTGATGGCATTCCCTTCCCTGGGGGTGGCTGGCGCTATGGTTGCTGCTCTGTGCGGCATGATGCCGTGGTTGACCAAGTTCGCCAAAGAGGCTCCATCGAAAGCCTTTGGCATGGTGATGGCTTCACTCTGCCTTGCTCCTGTGTACGGGAAACTCTGTGAGCTGGTGGTCCACGCGATTCAGGGAGCTTGAGCTTATGGGGGTAGTACGAGTTCCCTACCTCTTGGCTGAGCTGAAAGAACGCGGATGTGCTGATGAATCTGCTCTGGCGCAGGTTATGCAGCCTGGATGCCGAATTGGAGAGGAAGACCTGCGGAAGTTGGCCGCAAATTTAGGGCTTGAAGTGTCCGAGCTGGCACCAGCGCCAGAGAACGCGGCCAACACCCGGTTCAAAGCAAAGCTGAGAGGAGGTTTGGCCTCCTTTCTTTTTGAGTACGACGGCTGTTTCCGACATGCAGAAGGCTCCAGCCATGCAGAAATGTTGGGTA
>NZ_JAWPON010000374.1:0-680 GCF_033344315.1 Vibrio sp. 2132-1
CGCGTTGTGACTTTCGGGCAGCCCGCCATTGGTGACTGGACGTTCAAACGTCGCTATCGTCTGGCGCATAAAACCTACCGAATTTGTTGTGATATCGATATTGTGACTTTCATGCCTCCGGTGCCTTTTCTTTACTGGCACGTCGGAAAAATGCTGTGGCTGTACAATGGCAGAATTTATGAGAACACGCCGACACTCATTCGCCTCGGGCGTTCACTGTTTAGTTGGCTGATTCGTCCGTTTTCTTACCATTTAATGAGTAAGTACATCCGAAACAAAGACTTTTTCGATGAACGTTGATTGAAAAACCAAACGATAGACATAAAAAAGCCGGACTGATCCGGCTTTTTCTAAGATTTGAATTACAGCGAAGCAATTTCTTTCTCAAGTTGATATTTGCTGTCGGTGACGATTCTCTCTAGCACTTCAACGCGTCGTTTTAACTCGCCAATTTGCTTTTTGAGGCTTTCTTGCTCTTCTTGGCTCATCGTATTTCGCTCAGAAATCTCTAACGCTCGAACTTCTTTACGATGATTTAAGATCAACTTGACGATCCCGCCTCCAAAAATGGCACCAAACACAATGGCGACAACCAATACATCAGCAATAGATTCCATTCTTTATCTTCCTCTAGATTATGCTCAAATATAAGTTACGCATTTGTTACATGAATATCAAAT
>NZ_JAWPON010000375.1:0-680 GCF_033344315.1 Vibrio sp. 2132-1
CCCAACCACACTGTTTTGTCATTACGCAAAAAGCAAAATCACCGAAAGCCATACATTTCCATACGCTTTGCTGATAGAGGCTTACAACACCATTTTGTACACTGTTCAAAATAAAATAAACGGTACAGGAAATACAAATGAACAAGACACTTCTCGCACTACTAACTTTGGCAGCAGCTGGCACCGCAACGGCAGGTGACACATACATCCGTAACGGCAACATCTACAACAACCAAGGTGGTTGGGTTGCGGAAGTGGGCGTAGCTCAAGGCAGTGATCTATTTAAAGATCAAAAACACAATACTGCACCAATCCTAAACGGTGGTTACCACGGTGAAGACTTCAACGCAGATTTGGGCGGCATCAACTACCGCTTCGTGGGTGAAACCAACGATCTGATCAACATGAGCGCATACGTGGTAGGCAGCGGCATTATTCGTGATGGCGATGTAGCAAAGAGCTTGAAAGGCACACAAAAACGTCGTTTAGCGGTTGATTTAGGTCTAAATACCGATTTCACTCTAGATGAGCACAACGTCATCTCGACATACCTACAACACGACATCAGCGGCGCATACAAAGGTTACTTAGCGGGCGCGACGTACTTCCACATCATGAACTTCGGTAGTGTTGATTTTGTTCCTTTTGCTAACCTAACTTATCAAAGTGAAGACTACGTA
>NZ_JAWPON010000376.1:0-680 GCF_033344315.1 Vibrio sp. 2132-1
GCCGCTAGCTGCTTTCTCAATAATTGAGACGCTTGCTTGGTTGAAATGATCATAGGCATCTCAAAGGTGTTTTTATCCGTTAGGGGCGTTTCAACAAACCCAGGAAACACAGTAATCACTTTGATGCCTTTCTTCTTAAGATCCACAGCGAGCGTGCGCGCAAAGTAGCTCACTGCCGCTTTTGACGCGCCGTACGCTTCCGCTCTTGGCAGCGCGACTTCGGAGGCAATGGAGCCAACAATGACAACGCGGTGCCCTCGCTGAAAATACGGTTGGCAAGCTTCTATACAGTTAGCTACACCTACGACATTAACATTCATCACGCGCGCCATAAGTTGCGCATCTACAATGCCATCATCCATGTATTCGCAATCACCCGCGTTGAAGATCCATGTATCCGGAATCGTCTTAAGCGAAGACAGTACTCGCTTCGTCTCCTCATAATCGGTTACATCAAACTTCAGCGTTTCAATAGATGAAGAAGTTGCCGCTAGCTCGGCAAGTACAGCTTCATTGCGTCCACATGCGATGACACGCGAACCATACTCAGCAAAGTCGAGAGCCAGCTGTTTACCTATCCCGGAGGTCGCCCCCGTAATTAAAACGACACTGTTCATCGCCCCAACCTTTGCTTAATGGTTTTGATGACAGAGCCAAGCAGAGGCAAATGCTCATAAAGC
>NZ_JAWPON010000377.1:0-680 GCF_033344315.1 Vibrio sp. 2132-1
GTTTACCGTTGTTCAATGCTCAAATACCCAAAACGATGACCCATTTATATTGGGTGAAAAATCCGAGGCATTAATATGGTACGGATATGATGAGCAACCGGACAATACCAAAGTTATTGTGACAGTCAGAGATAGGTATGGAAGAAAGCTACTAAGTGGAGAGCAATCGGTGAGTGAACTTCGCCGTAAGGGGTGGCGTTATCAAGGTATATTCCTTGATTTGAAAGCGAAAAATCCTTACTCACAGAAAGAAAAGAGTTTCATAGAAAAACAAAATCTAGAGACTAGGTATGAGCTTCACTCTAATTCTATTCTACTACCAACGGCATCATGAATAGCCATTAGGCTCACTGCGAGACATAAATTTGTTGCGCTGACCTCGTCCAAAAATGAGCGATGCTGAACACAGGTACTTAACACAACAAACGCCCCTCCTATCTCTAGGAAGGGCGTTTTTCTTTTGTTTAAATTATCGATTACCTTTCACGCACGTAAGTCGTTTGAACCAAGGTATCTAGCACCGCTTCGCTCTTGGTCACTTTAAAATGGAGTGGTTGTAGCAAATCACCAAACAAAGGTGCGCCGCCGCCAAGTAGGATAGGGAAGCGCGTGATCACCATTTCATCGATAAGATCTTCTTTGAGGAAGTTTTGAATCGTCACGCCGCCGTCGATGTAAAG
>NZ_JAWPON010000037.1:0-6356 GCF_033344315.1 Vibrio sp. 2132-1
CGGCCTGTCACGCCGGGGGTCGCGGGTTCGAGTCCCGTCCACTCCGCCACTTATATTAAGCCTCAGTCGAAAGACTGAGGCTTTTTTCGTTTCTACTGCGGCGTTTCCCTGAAGTGTGTTTACACCTAATTAGACTACTCCCCATAATCCCTACTAAGTGAACTTTGCGTGATTACACACTAGGCTTTAATTAATATAGGCCGTTGATGCTGTGGAAAGACAATATGACCTACAAACAAACCTAAGTAATCTATGGTATTCAAAGGCGTTCAACGGCTTGAATCTTGATGAGAAAGAAAAAACGAACTGTGCGCATAATCCAGAAAAGCGTCATATATACCCCCAATCTCTCCTGGCTCAAAAATCAAACGACTTGAAAAAAATTGGAAGGTGAAAGATTGAAGGAGCTCTTCATTAGCGAGGTGATGATTTTCGACGCTGAACATTTGATGAGTCTCAGAAAAAATATATCGCCAAAGGGTAAGAAGCGCCAGAACAGAGAGGGGTAGCTTAGCTCGAGGCTGTAAGCTATGCGGAATACTCACAAACGTCAAAGCTCAAACCCATTAAGAGAGTCGCTCTAGATCTAAGTGGTTATGTGCTTATTCCAAATGGATTATATGAAAAAGCCAACTGCTAAAGCGGTTGGCTTAGTATAAAAATTTCGACGTACTTTAGAGCGAGAAATGATGTCTAAAGAATACGTTTTAAAACACCATCTGCCTTTAGGCGGGTAATTTTTCTGACCAGTCGCTGTACCTCTATAGGATAGTCTTCTACTTTCTCTAATTGCTTATAAGTACAGATAAGGTGAGTATGCTCAAGAATACGCGAAACTTCGTCTTCAAACTTCTCAGTGAGCTTCGCATAATTGTCTTGTATGAGTAGCCCATTTTCTAGGTCGAGTGACCAAGCACGTGGATTTAGGTTATTCCCAGTAAGTAGCATATAGCGTTTATCAACCCAAATACCCTTAAGGTGGAAGCTGTTATTGTCATGCTTCCATAGGTGAATTGACAATTTACGTGCGGCGATATTCGCTTCATTGGCTTTCGCAAAGCGACGCAAATTCACTTCGTAAAGATATGGAAGTCCGCCAATAGTTTTAAAGTCTTCCTCAGGTGCAATGTAAAAGTCGTTGGCGGTTTTATCACCCACAACAATAGTTACTTTCACACCACGCTTCATGGCTCGTTTCACTTCACGATGAAGTGCTTTAGGGAAGTTAAAGTAAGGCGTACAAATGAAAATTTCGTCTTGGGCTGCTGCCAATAACTTTACAATCTGTTGATTGAGCAGATTACGGCGTTTGCCTAGCCCAACTAACGGAGTGACTTTTACACTTTCTTCTGTTGCAGCTTGGTCTTCAAACTTATAGTTGGCTTGAGCAAGAGATGCCCTCAGTTGGCGAATCGCCGACTTTATTTCTTTGGTTTCTGGTTTATCTTTTCCTGCAAGATCATTAACGGCAGGGTGAGCAATCATTTCTTCCTGAATGAATTGCACCATTGAATTCGCTAAAGATTCATGTCGAATCATATGGTAACGATCAAATCGATAACGTTCATGATAATGGAGATAAACGTTATTTAAGCTCGCCCCACTGTAGATAACAGTGTCATCGACAATGAAGCCTTTTAAATGCAGTACCCCAAAAACCTCTCTACCACGCACAGGTATACCATAGACAGGGATCGGGTGTTGGTACTTATTGGCATACGCTTTGTAAAGCGCAGAATTACCCTCAGATGTCTCCGCACCAATCAGGCCACGCTGCGCTCGATGCCAGTCGACACAGATATTGATGTCCAACCCAGGATTGCGCTGTTTCGCTTCATAAAGCGCAGTGAGAATTTCACGTCCAGCTTCATCATCTTCCAGATATAGAGCGACTAGGTAAATTCGCGACGTTGCTTTGCTGATAGCATCTAAAAGACGGGTTCTGAATGATTCTGCTGAATACAGAACATCAAAGTCTTCCGGATTGACAGCGAGACTTGGCAACTGTTCGAATGGATTCCTACTTACTATCATATCGGTATGAGTACCTTAGTTTAGTGCAATATTGCGAACCTGCCATTTTATCAAAGATATGATTTACCTGGCTACAAAAGCACGCGTTTTGATGTCGTTGAAGAGATGAATTGCATTGGAATGAGATCTTTACCGCTATCTACATAACGTTGAAATGCCATTTTTAGCGGGTGTGGTAGCTCAGAGCAATCAATTGTTGTGAATCCATGCTTGGAATAATAGGATTCGAGATGTGTAAACGCGAAGCAATAATCGCCATCAGTGAAAACATTGTTTTTACAATGAGTTAGTAGTTTTTTTCCAATCCCTGTTCCCCTAACTTTCGGAATGACCAACATTCCTGTCAATAGACGAACTTTATCTACACTTTTTAAACGTAGTAACGCAATGATTTCACCTTTATGGCTTGCTGTAATGATCAATTCATCTTTTTTGGCTCGACCCGCAGGGTAATACGCTTTGTATAGTCTCTTAATGAGGGGGAGCTTGATGGGATTTAACACTTCTATGATTAATGAGTCTGGTATTGTCACTGCGGTTAAAAGATAACTAATGTAGAATGTCGACAGTTTAAGAGAATCTTATCTGGTGTTGCAAACCTACTATGCAAATTAAAACAAATGCGAGCCTAAAGGCTTACCATACTTTTGGAATTGAACAATCGTGTTCCTATTTAGCTATCGTTGAGTCGCTTGAAGATGTTATTGAGCTATTTCAAAACCCAAGATTCACCCATTTACCGAAACTTTTTTTAGGTAAAGGAAGTAATGTTCTTTTTACAGAACATTTTGAGGGATTAGTGATTGTTAATCGAATCATGGGTAAAGAAGTCACGGAAACGGATGAGCACTACCTATTACATATTGCCGGTGGTGAAGATTGGCCTGGATTGGTTTCCTGGTGTGTGAATCAGGGGATCGGTGGGATTGAGAACTTAGCTTTGATTCCAGGTTGTGCTGGCTCGGCTCCTATTCAGAACATTGGTGCGTATGGCCTAGAGCTAAAAGACATCTGTGATTATGTAGATGTTCTTGATCTAACTACGTTTGAAAACAAAAGAATACACGCCCAAGACTGTGAGTTTGCCTATAGGGATTCCATATTTAAACATGCGTTGCACGGAAAGTGCTTTATCACCGCATTAGGGCTTAAGTTGGCGAAGCAATGGCAGCCGATTAACCAGTACGGTCCTTTACAAAGTATCCCAGAAGAACAACTCAGCCCTGCTTCTATCTTCGAACGAGTATGCCAAGTGCGAAAGGCAAAACTGCCAGATCCAACCAAGATAGGTAACGCAGGTAGTTTCTTTAAAAACCCAGTGATCACGCAAGATCACTATGATCGACTCACAAAAAAATACCCTAACGTAGTAGCCTACCCAGCTTCTGGAGGAATGAAAATTGCTGCTGGTTGGCTTATTGATCAGTGTGGATTAAAGGGGAAGTCTGTACATGGTGCGCAGGTCAACCCTATGCAAGCTTTGGTTTTGACCAACATAGATAATTGTAGTGCTGATGACATTGTCGCGCTTGCTTCTTTAGTGAAGCAGACAGTATGGGACAAATACCAAATCATACTTGAGCATGAAGTACGCTTTCTCAATCGTACCGGGGAGACCAATTTGACTCAGATCGAGGCATCTAGATGAGAAAAGATCACTCTACGAAACTTCATATTTTAAAGTTATTAAGTGATGGAGAGTTTCATTCAGGAGAAGCGTTGGGCGACGATCTTAATGTTTCCAGAGCGGCAATCGCTAAGCACATTAAAGGTCTTAGTGAATGGGGTATTGATATTTATCGAGTGCAAGGGCGTGGTTACCAATTAGCTTCACCATTGCAGCTGTTAGACGAGACACTCCTTACCACTAGCTCGGAGTCACTTGTTGAACTTGTCCCTGTGATTGACTCAACGAACCAGTATTTGCTCGACAGAGTCGCGGATTCGGAAAAGGGCCGTGTTTGTATTGCTGAATATCAAGCGCAAGGTCGTGGTCGCCGCGGTAGACAATGGGTCTCACCGTTTGGCTCTAACTTATATCTCTCTATGTATTGGCGACTGGATGCGGGAATGGCTGCGGCAATGGGCTTGAGCTTGGTGATTGGGATTGCCGCAGTGGAAGCTCTGGAAGAAGTAGGCATGCAAGGTGTTAAACTCAAGTGGCCGAATGACTTGTATTATCAAGATAAAAAACTGGCCGGAATCTTGGTTGAAATGTCGGGTCAGGCCGGTGGGGCTGCTCATCTAGTGATTGGGATGGGCCTGAATATTGGAATGCCTGACGACCAGCCTGAGATTGACCAGCCATGGACCACGTTGAACCAAGTAAATCAGAGTCTCAAGATCGATAGAAATGTTCTAGCAATGACTCTTATCAAGCATTGGAATTCTGCACTTGTCGAATATGAAATGAAAGGGCTTACTGGCTTTATCGAACGTTGGAATCGGTTAGACAATTTCCTTAATCGTCAGGTCAAACTGCTTATTGGGCCTAGAGAGGTACATGGCGTCGTTCGAGGCATCGATCATCAAGGTGGAATATTAATCGAAACCTCCCAAGGACTAGAGACTTATATTGGTGGTGAAATCTCGTTGCGTAAAAGTGACTAAGCTTCGATTACTTTCGCAACGAGACTTTATCAACCAAGTGGTTAACGCCTTTGTGTAGAATCAAGTGGGCTCTCTCACGAGTTGGAAGAATATTCAATTCTAAATTGAGCCCATTAATATCATGCCAAATTTGCTTTGCTTTTTTCTTTGCGTCATCGACAGAGAGTTGTGTGTAGTGGCTAAAATAAGAGCCTGGTTTCGTAAAGGCCCCTTGGCGAAACTTTAAAAAGCGTTCTACGTACCAATGTTCAATGGTCTCTGTTTCTGCGTCGACATAAATTGAAAAATCTAAAAAGTCAGATACGAAGACACGATGCGGGTCATGTGGATAGTCCATTCCACTTTGCAGAACGTTTAAACCTTCAATAATAAGAACATCCGGTCTATCCACTTTTCTTAGTTCATCAGTAATGTCATACGTGATGTGAGAGTAGATGGGTACTTCAAGATCGGGCTTTCCTGCCTTTACGTCAGACATGAACTCGACTAAGCGCTTGATATCATAGGATTCTGGGAAGCCTTTACGATGCATGATACCGCGTTCTTCTAGTACTTTTTTCGGATATAGGAAGCCATCTGTTGTAACCAAGGACACTTTGGGATGATTCTCCCAACGAGAAAGCAATGCCGTTAGAATACGAGCAGTCGTACTTTTGCCTACAGCAACACTGCCAGCGATACCAATTACGAAAGGGGGAGCATGTTCCTCTGTATTTAAGAATTGTTGTAATACGGAATTGCGGCTTTGACGAGCCTGGACATACAGATTCAAAAGACGAGACAAAGGAAGGTAGATCTCTACCGCTTCCTCCATGGTTAGGTTTTCATTAATGCCCTGAAGCGCAGTCAAGTCGTCTTCAGAAAGTGTCATCGGTACAGAGTTTCTTAACTCGGCCCAATTTGCACGGTCAAATGACAAAAATGGACTCATGGGTCTCTTTTATCCTTGGTTTAATAGAAGCAAGAACATACATCAAGCGAACTTCAAAGCAAACGACAAAGGTCGAAGTTTACTTTAAAAAAGCTAAGTTTGTACGAATTTGCAGCAAACGAATCTAAAAAATCGAAATTTATGATTTTTTTTCAAATTACTATTGCAACCTAGAAAATCATTCAATAGAATGCGCACCACTTATGCCGACTTAGCTCAGTAGGTAGAGCAACTGACTTGTAATCAGTAGGTCACCAGTTCGATTCCGGTAGTCGGCACCATTCTTTCCTTTAGTAGTCTGAATGGCTTGAAAATTTGGAGGGGTTCCCGAGTGGCCAAAGGGAGCAGACTGTAAATCTGCCGGCACTGCCTTCGATGGTTCGAATCCGTCCCCCTCCACCATATTCTTTAGGAAATAGCTCTCAGAGTTACGTGTTGCGGGCATCGTATAATGGCTATTACCTCAGCCTTCCAAGCTGATGATGCGGGTTCGATTCCCGCTGCCCGCTCCACTCTAATTTGAGTGCTGATATAGCTCAGGTGGTAGAGCGCATCCTTGGTAAGGATGAGGTCGGCAGTTCGAGTCTGCCTATCAGCACCAGCTCTCAAGTTTATTTCCTTTTGATATTAGATTTACCAATTATCTTTTTTTGGTTGCGTGGTCAATTTGGGCCACCTAAATCCGTACCTAGAGGGACCACTCATGTCTAAAGAAAAATTTGAACGTACGAAACCGCACGTTAACGTTGGTACTATCGGCCACGTTGACCACGGTAAAACA
>NZ_JAWPON010000378.1:0-680 GCF_033344315.1 Vibrio sp. 2132-1
TCTAACTCTTGAATCATCTTTTGCAAACTGACGGTTTCTTCGGTGAGTGATTCAAAACGGCTACGCATAATTTGCAGTTGATGAAGTTGAGACACAAGCAATGGCTGCGCTTCCCCAAAACTACTTACGGTGGCGTTACTCGCACTGTCCCACAATTGGTTACTGTTCAGCTCTGGCTGTTTTGAACTGAGCAGAACTGTGCGTTCTTGCTCTAAGCGTTTTAATTCGCGCAATTTTCCTTGTACTAGGCTGTGCGCTTCGGTGTATTTGGCGCGGAGCAGAGTAAGCTCGCTTCGGATCTCGATAATTTGTTCTTCAATCTTACCGATGACGGGGTTGGTTTTGGAAAGCTGTTGGTCCAAGCTCCCCAAACTGCGAGTCACACCGGCCAGCTCGGCTTCTTTCTCCGCCAAGGTTTGCTTTAAGCTGGCTAGGCGGGTCAAGCTTTGGGCCTGCATTTCTGGAGTTGCGTGTGAGTAGGTGTTTTTGTACTCGGCAAAAGCGTGCTCGGCTTTGTCGAGTTCTTCTCTTCGCTTATTGATATGGATGGTCAAGAAATGGCTGGAATCCTTAATCGACGAGCGTTCTGGGGCCAACAGTTGTTCAACAAATCGGTTACTCACCGACGTTAACATTGACTCCATTCCTTGTGCTTTACCGCTTCTTAGCTGAATTTGGAT
>NZ_JAWPON010000379.1:0-679 GCF_033344315.1 Vibrio sp. 2132-1
CGGGGCCGCGGATCTCTAGGTCTTTCTGTGCAATCACAAAGCCATCGTTACTTTCACGCAGCACACCGAGGCGTTTTTGCGCGGTTTTCGACAGAGGGGCGTGGTACAGCAGGACACAGTGACTGGCAACAGAGCCTCGACCGACGCGGCCTCTTAACTGGTGTAATTGAGCCAAACCAAGGCGTTCAGGGTTTTCGATGATCATCAAGCTAGAGTTTGGCACGTCTACGCCAACTTCTATCACCGTCGTGGCTACGAGCAGGTGGAGCTTGTTGTCTTTAAACTCTTGCATGACAGCTTGCTTTTCGGCGGGCTTCATACGGCCATGAACCAAGCCAATTTTTACATCTGGCAGTTTGCGCTGCAGCTCTTCAGCGGTGTCTGCTGCGGCTTGCGCTTCTAACACTTCTGATTCATCGATCAGCGTACACACCCAATACGCTTGCTTGCCTTCGTTAAGACAAGCGTTTCGTACTCGCTCGACAATGTCGTCCCGTTTGGTATCTGGAATGGCGACGGTTTGAATCGGCGTTCGGCCTGGTGGTAATTCGTCTATCACCGACGTTTCCAAATCAGCATACGCTGTCATTGCTAGTGTGCGTGGAATCGGAGTCGCCGTCATGATGAGCTGATGCGGATACGCGCCTTGTTTTGCTCCTTTCTCACGTAACTCTAATCG
>NZ_JAWPON010000380.1:0-678 GCF_033344315.1 Vibrio sp. 2132-1
CATGTGCGGTGGTGAACCGAGTGTATTTGACCATGTTGCGCCTGTGATGGATGTGTACGCGAAACAAATCACTCTGCTGGGCGAAAATGGTCAGGGACAGCGTTGTAAAATGGTAAACCAAATCTGTATCGGTGGTATTTTGCAGGGCTTGAGTGAAGCACTTTTGCTTGCACAAAAATCTGGCTTAGACATTGAACAGGTTGTCGAGACGCTGAAACACGGCGCTGCTGGTTCATGGCAAATGGAAAACCGTGCCACAACCATGGCGCAAGACAAGTTTGATTTTGGCTTCGCGATTGATTGGATGCGCAAAGACCTTGGCTTTTGTTTGGAAGAAGCTGAGCGTGTTGGGCTTGAGCTTCCATTGACTAAGATGGTCGATGAGCAATACGCAGGTCTTCAACGTGAAGGGCTTGGGCGCATGGATACATCAGTATTGATTAAGGCTGTAGCCAAAAATCAGTAGTAGATGAAGAACTCTTTGGTATCGAAGAGTTTGAAAAAGTCTAAATTGATCATATCGAATTCCTCTTAACTGGGAGGCGCAACGTGCGCCTCCCTTTTTATTTACTATGGAATATTTGCTGTGGATTATTTCGCTAAACCTAACGCCAGTTCTAAGCCTTTGCCGTAAGCTTCGTCCGCTTGGTAAGCGTGGTTTACGTGACGTTCTTTAAT
>NZ_JAWPON010000381.1:0-676 GCF_033344315.1 Vibrio sp. 2132-1
TTCTTGAATGACTCATCCCACTCAATCGCTTTCGCTGATGAACACGCTACAGAAGGACCACCTGGTACACATTCTGCAGCTGATGGTAATGGGAACAACTCCTCAAAAATTTCGCGGTATACGTAACCTTCTTTAGTTGTTGGTGTGTTGTATGGGAAGCGGTACTGAGCCGTTTCCATCTGTTGATCGGTCACTTTCTCTTCTGCTACGGCCTTCAAAGTGTCAATCCAGCTGTAACCTACGCCATCAGAAAACTGCTCTTTTTGACGCCAAGCGATTGAGTCTGGTAAGTAATGCTCAAAACATTCGCGAAGAATGTGTTTTTCCATCTTACCGTTGCCACACATTTTGTCTGCAGGGTTTAGGCGCATTGCGACGTCAATGAACTCTTTATCCAAGAATGGTACACGGCCTTCAACGCCCCATGCCGCCAACGATTTGTTCGCACGGGCACAGTCAAACATGTTTAGAGCCAGCAGTTTACGAACCGTTTCTTCGTGGAACTCTTTTGCGTTTGGCGCTTTGTGGAAGTACAAGTAGCCACCGAAGATTTCATCCGCGCCTTCACCAGAAAGCACCATTTTGATGCCCATTGCCTTGATTTTACGGCCCATAACGAACATCGGCGTTGAGGCACGAATCGTTGTTACGTCATAAGTCTCGATGTGGTAAATCA
>NZ_JAWPON010000382.1:0-676 GCF_033344315.1 Vibrio sp. 2132-1
GTTGTTGTGGCCAACGGTTTGGGCTCTGGTCATTGCAGCCCAAGGCATACCGAGTTGGGATGTGCTCATTGTGTTTGTGTTGGGTGTATTTTTAATGCGTAGCGCAGGCTGCGTCATTAACGATTTTGCAGACCGCAAAGTCGATGGTCATGTGAAGCGTACTAAACAGCGTCCATTGCCTTCGGGTAAGGTCACGGCGAAAGAGGCGATTGGCTTATTTTTGGTTTTGGCCGTGAGCTCATTCTTACTTGTTTTGACTATGAACCCCTTAACGATTCAGCTCTCTTTTGCGGGCCTTGTCTTAGCCTTTATCTACCCTTTTATGAAGCGTTACACGCATATCCCGCAGCTGTTTTTGGGATTAGCGTTTAGCTGGGCGATTCCTATGGCGTGGGCGGCACAAACCGGTGAGCTACCAGTGATGGTTTGGTTTGTGTTTGTGATTAATGCATTGTGGACGATTGCCTACGACACTCAGTATGCAATGGTGGATCGCGATGACGATTTAAAAATCGGTATCAAATCGACAGCGATTCTGTTCGGTCGCCACGACAAGTTAATTATTGGAGTGTTACAGTTAGTGACGTTGGCGATGTTGGTGGGGCTAGGGCAGTTTTATCAATTAGGCCAAAGTTACTACTGGACGGTGCTGATTGCCGCATCATTGTTTGTTTAT
>NZ_JAWPON010000383.1:0-675 GCF_033344315.1 Vibrio sp. 2132-1
CACCAAATTTGGTATAGAAACCAGTGATGTTTTCTGCAGAGTGGTCAGTACCTAACACCAAGCCACCGACGTAACCGGCGATCTCGTATTGAGCGATCATACGAGCACGTGCTTTTACGTTACCTTTTACAAAGTCTACTTTTGCCGCGTCTTCTGGCATTAGCCCTGTGCCTTCTAGTGCAATATTAGAAGCGGCATGCATACCATCAACACCTTGTTTGATGTTCACAGAGATAGAATGCGTAGGTTTAATGAATGACAACGCCAATTGCGCTTCATCTTCGTCTTTTTGCTCACCGTAAGGCAGACGTACTGCGATAAACTGGTAATCGTTGCTGCCAGTTTCTTCGTTAAGTTGGTCTACAGCAAGTTGGGCAAGGCGACCTAACGTGGTTGAGTCAACACCGCCACTGATGCCAAGCACAAGTGACTTACAACCTGCTTCTTGTAGCTTGCGCTTAATAAAAGCAATACGGCGTTCAATTTCGAAATGCGGGTCAATTGACGGCAATACACGCATTTCGTCACGGATGGATTGTTCCATTTAGGGTTCCTTTTCCTGCAAATATCTTAGACACAAAAACTGCTTCGAGTGGTCATTCACCAAAGATCAAACAGTGTGACGTCGTTATCGAGCTAAAATGGTGATAAACCATTCAATTAAGGCTCGTAAAC
>NZ_JAWPON010000384.1:0-673 GCF_033344315.1 Vibrio sp. 2132-1
ACCAACGATTGCCGCCGTTTATATCGTAGTGACTTGTGTAGTTCACACCTCGATCTGTGATTTGTAGTGGCTGCTCAAGTCTGCGATCTTCCAACCTCTCCGCAAGATCTTTTGGAATGAGAACTTCACGGACAAGGCCGCCCTTACCTTCTACGGTGTAACGCTCACCCTCTCGACCAGTGAATTTTTCTTCCAGTGCCGGCCTTGGATCGGGGATGCGTTCATCTATGCGTTGCAGGGTATGAAGTTCATGCGCTCGAAGTCCTGCAGCGTGCGCTATTTCAGTGGCGAGAGCGTTACGTTCGGTTTGTGCATCCGCAATCATTTTTGCTTGCTCTGGGCTGTAGGAACGGGAGGAAAGAATTTGTTGTTGTTCGGATTTGATGACGTCCAGTTTTTCCGTTTGGCCTAGTTTCCCCGTAATATTTTGCATCATGCATTGAATCGCCTGACGCTCCATATCCAAGGTTTTTTGTCCAACTTCTGTGGCTCTATCGCTCAAATACTGATGCGCCTGCTCTATCGTTAAATCCCGCAGGCCACATTTGAACTCGGCATTAACGTGTTGAGCCACAATCGTCAGACGTTCTTCGTAGTTGCGAACCGTTCCAACGCTAAGGAGGTTTTTCCCCTGCATCTGCTTCATAACGTTCGCGGCCTGTTTTGTAGCAAC
>NZ_JAWPON010000385.1:0-672 GCF_033344315.1 Vibrio sp. 2132-1
CCTGGAAGCGCTGATAGCACTCCAGCCCGCAGAAGTGCTCGACGTATTCCGCGCCTTCCGGGGTGAAGGCGGCATCGAGCGGGATTTCCTTGCAGCACACGCAGCAACTGGTGGCAGTCGGATCATTTGCATTCATGGTGGCACCCCTCCATTGACTGACGAAGACGGCGAATGCCGCCGCCGGCATCGGCTTGGCGAACAGGAAGCCTTGTCCTGTGTCGCAGTCCGCTTGTCGCAACAAATCAAGACTCGCCGATGTTTCCACGCCTTCGGCCACTACTTCCATGCCAAGCCCATGCGCAAGCTGAATCACGGTGCGCACGA
Organism: Vibrio sp. 2132-1; assembly: GCF_033344315.1. NCBI lineage: Bacteria > Pseudomonadati > Pseudomonadota > Gammaproteobacteria > Vibrionales > Vibrionaceae > Vibrio > Vibrio sp. 2132-1. The sequence goes on from NZ_JAWPON010000385.1 coordinate 325, forward strand.
TGGTCTGGTCGCGGTGGTCGTTGGCGAGTCCGGCGACAAACGATTGGTCGATCTTGAGCGTGCTGATGGGGCAGCATTTCAGGTGTTGCAGGCAGGAATAGCCGGTGCCGAAGTCGTCGGCGGCGAAGCGCACACCGATCTGTCGCAAAGCTTCCAGGGCGGGGAAGATCGCCGGATCACCGAACGCAACCGATTCGGTCAGCTCAATTTCAAGATACGCGGCGGGCAACCCGGCATCGGCCAGCACGCCCTTTACCCACTTGTCGAAATCTGGCCCCACTTGGCTCGCCGAAACATTGACGGCCAGCCGGAACGGTTGCCATGCCAGCACCCGCCAGTCGCGCATTT
>NZ_JAWPON010000386.1:0-672 GCF_033344315.1 Vibrio sp. 2132-1
GTCTTCAATCTCTGGGAATTGCTTTTGCAGAATTGGCACGAATACTTCATTCAGTGCCACGCCTAATACCGCCGGCTCATCTGGTGGACGACCAGTATAGGTACTGTGATAAATTGGGTCTTTACGCATGGTGATGTGCGTAATGGTAAAGACGTGATGCTTTTCTTTTTCGTTATAGTAGCCAGTGTGATCGCCGTAAGGGCCTTCATCGGCAAACTCGTTCGGGTCGATGTACCCTTCCATGACGATTTCAGCACTTGCTGGGACTTCCAAATCGTTACTGATGGATTTGACAACTTCGGTTTTACTGCCACGCAGCAAACCAGCAAAGGCATATTCTGATAACGTATCCGGCACTGGCGTCACCGCACCAAGGATAGTGGCAGGGTCGGCACCAAACGCCACGGAAACTGGGAACGGCTTACCCGGGTTGGTTTCCATCCAATCACGCAAATCTAACGCGCCACCACGGTGAGCTAGCCAACGCATGATGATTTTGTTTTTGGCGATTTTTTGTTGGCGGTAGATACCGAGGTTCTGACGTTTTTTGTTCGGCCCTTTGGTAACCGTCAAACCCCACGTTAATAGTGGTGCTACGTCTTCCGCCCAGCAACTCATCACCGGAATTCTATCCAAATCGACTTCGTCACCTTGCCACACAATGTCTTGGCA
>NZ_JAWPON010000387.1:0-672 GCF_033344315.1 Vibrio sp. 2132-1
CGCTCAAGTTAAACCAAAGCCGCTTCCGCCCTTATTTGAAAATTAATGTGGCTATTCTTCTTTATCCTGCCCCTGATTCTTTTTAACGGCGTTGGCAATGTCCGTCACCGCTTCGACCAAATTAATTGGCATTGGGAAGATGATGGTTGAGGTTTTGTCCGTCGTAATTTCGGTTAAGGTCTGCATATAGCGTAATTGCAGCGCGTTTGGCGCTTCGTTTAGCATTTCTGCGGCTTCTTTCAGTTTGTTCGACGCTTCCAATTCACCCGTTGCGTGAATCACTTTCGCTCGGCGGTTACGTTCCGCCTCGGCTTGGCGAGCCAGCGCGCGAACCATGCTGTCGTTCAAATCGACGTGTTTGACTTCGACGGTGGAGATTTTAATGCCCCAATCGTCGGTTTGTTGATCGAGAATGGACTGTAAATCCTTGTTGAGTCGTTCTCGTTCGGATAGCAGTTCATCCAACTCGTGTTGGCCCAGCACGGATCGCAGCGTTGTTTGTGCTAACTGGCTGGTGGCATCGCTGTAACTTTCAATATTGTTGATTGCCATTTGTGGGTCAACCACGCGAAAATACACCACCGCGTTAACGCGCACAGAGACGTTATCTTTTGTGATCAAATCTTGTGTTGGCACATCCAGCACAATGGTTCGTAAATCAACACGCACCAT
>NZ_JAWPON010000038.1:0-6232 GCF_033344315.1 Vibrio sp. 2132-1
GCTTAGCGGAAAGTTCTTTTACCCTCAGCCGAAATGCCTGCCGTTGCTAGACATTGCCAGCCAGTGCCCGTCACTCCGCGGTCTTCACTGCGTGATCGAGTTGATCGACACCCGCCGTGACACGCTCCATGAAGTGCCTGCCTGCGTCTGTTAGCCGAACGCCCCGCGCATGGCGCTCAAATAGCAGGACACCAAGGTTATCCTCCAGCGCTTTCACACGCGCGCTGACGCTCGACTGGCTGATACCAAGTGCCTTGGCCGCATGCCGAAAATTCAGATGCTCGGCGACGGCGATGAACTGAACAAGGGAAATGAGCGGTATCCTGCCAGACAGGATACCGACATTCACGAGGTTTCGATGGTTAGTGCGCCGCATCGGAGCGGGCCTGCTACCAGTCGTCGGTTAGACGACTGGCGACTTCTCGGTGGCAGCCCCACGGAGCCGAAGGAGCACCAGCCCCAACGAAACCAGTACCGCCATCGCCGTGGCGTAACAGATCACGGGCCACGCTGTGTCACCGTTTAAAAGTGCCACCGCCAATGTCCCGACAATGCTGACTATCAGGCTTTGAACGCAGAAGTAGAACGCGACCGCTGATCCCGCGATGTCGTCGAACTCTGCCAAAGCGCCGTTCGCGGTAACGGACACCGTGAAGACAATACCGACCGCGACAACCCACATCGGTAGGATGAAGGTGAGGAATGACGGCGAGCCGTAAAGTTCGCCGATCCCCAACAGGACCGCTCCGCAAACAAGCAACGCCATCCCACGCGCCACGCATCCTGCGATGCCCCATCTGGCGACAAAGGACTTCGCGAAACGGGTTGTCACGATCATTACAAGCGCGACAGTGGCGAAGGCAAAGCTGAATCCGATCTCGGAATATTCCGCTTGGCCTATGAGCACACGGGGAGCCGTCGAGAAGAAGACGAAGTAGGTGCCCATACCGGCGCTAAAGCCGACAGTGTAAACCCAAAAAGCCGGACTCGCGAAGATCGGCAAGACAGATCGGCGCGTCTTGACTTGATCCAGAGGGCGGGTTTCGTGCCACCTGAAACCCGCATTTAGGAGTGCGAGCATCGCCAGTATAGCCAAAGTAATGAATATCGCCTGCCATCCCAAGAACTCGCCGATCAATACTCCGGCGATAGGGCCGAGCGCAGGCACGAACGCCAGCATCGAACTGAAAAGGCCGTAGATGACGACACCCTCAGGACGGTTGGCATAAACGTCGCGAACCGTCGCGAACGTCGCCACCAGCATGGCCGACGCGCCCACTGCTTGAAGTAGACGGAAAGCGACAAAGGCCGGTGCAGTTGAAGACCAAGCTGCTCCCAGAGACGCAATGACGAAAGCCGTTGCGCCCGCAAGTAGAATTGGCCGTCGCCCGATTCTGTCTGAGAGCGGACCAAAAATCACCTGGCCCACGCCGAGCATCACCATATAGAGGCTCAACGTGAGTTGGATCATAGCGGGCGTCGTGTTCAGGATGCCGGGCATCGCTGGAACGACAGGGAGATAAATATCCATCGCCAGTGAAGCGAGGATGTCGAAAGGAGCCATCAGCAGCAGTGCTGCCGGCAGCGTATAGGCCCACGCGGGGCGTGTGGTGGTCATGACGAATCAACCCTCGATTAAGGAATACCGGGCGACGTCTGCTCGTCAGCAATCAGATGAGACTAGCCTTACAGAGCGCCGCAACAACAATACTGGTTGTTGCGGCTTACTTGTCTGCTGACTTGGAATTTCCCATCTGATTACTCCACGCTTACGAATATGAATTGCTACATTTTATCCGATTATCTTTTGCTTCGCAATGCGGCATGGGCGCACTCAGCGTTCCAGCCCCCTCTGCCGCCCTAACTGCCACGACACCGACCCGCCCTGCACGATGCCCATAACCTCGCGGCCGAGTTGGCGGTCGATGATCGGCCGCCACGGGACAAGGGTGAACTCATGGGATTTCTCGACCACGGCGAACTTGCCGCTCGATAGATGCACGGTTCCGGTAAACTTGCCGCTGACGCTCTCGCCGTCCGTGGCGGCGCGGAACGGCAGGCCCTTACTCAAAGCCATATCCGATCCGACGCCGGCTACCTCGCGCTCCCGCAGGATGGCGAGAAGGTTGCGCCGGTAGAAGACGCGGCTGTCCCGGCTGCGGGTGGCGTCGCCCTGTTCGATATGGTGCTCGCGGCGCTGGTCCATGGCTTCGCGGACTTGTTGCCCGAAGCCGGTTGGCGCAAGGTCGGCCGTCTCGCCGTGGATCAGCCGCCGGTCCAGCCAGGTCGCGCCGTCCGATCCGATCTGTTTGTTCAGATCGACCGGGGAAAGGACGCGAACGCTGGCCTGACTGTCTCGGCCGGCGTCATGGGCGGCGGCACGGCTGACCAGATCATCGGGGATGCGCCATTGGTCGGCGTCGATCCGCTCGACGATACCGGCCCGGCGTAGCGCCTCCAGCCGGCGCACATGGGCATCGACATAGCCCTCATAGTCGCCGCCTGGAACGCGGCACGTATAGGAAGAATAAACGCCCTTTTCACCCAAGTCCAACAGCTTTGGACCGCAGTTGACTCTTTCGACACCCCTGCGATGCAACCCAATCCGGCTGACGGGGAGCCAGCAACGCTGAAAATTTACCCTCCTCTTTCCCACTAGCGGCTCCTTTTCCGACAACCAGCACGGCGGATCCCTGCCGCGGCGCTGTGAACGCAGCATTTTGATTGGTATCGTTGGCCTTCAGGCTCGTCAGTCAAACAGACCCAGGAGCAGCTCAGCCGGTGGCGCCCGGCTTTCGGGTAACGCCCTGGTCCCGCTGGTTTCGGCTTTGTGCTTCAGGTGATCAAGGATCTGCTTGATCACTATAGGGTCTTCAATGCAGGCGATGACTTTCATGGCGCCGCCGCAGCCGCTGCAGGTCTCGATGTCGATATTGAAAACACGCTTGAGCCGTTGCGCCCATGTCATCGACGCTCGCCGTTGTGCTGGTGTTGCCGGTTCATCAGCCACCCTGACCTTGTTGCCCCTGCCCCGTTTTGCCGGCGTGACCAACGCCCGGTGCCGACTGTTGGGTGCGAACACCCCGTGGAAGCGGGTTAGGTTGACTCTGGGCTTCGGTACCAGGGCGGCCAGCCTTGCAATGAAATCCAATGGTTCGAAAATGACGTGCGTGGTGCCGTCCCGGTACGGCGTCTTGAGCTGGTAGCGCACGTTGCCGCCTCGTGTTAACGACAGCCGCTTCTCGGATACCGCCGGGCGGCTGATGTACCGGCACAGCCGTTCGAGCTTCTTGCGTTCATCGGCCCTGGCCGCCACGCCGGCGTGCAGGCTGGACCCGGCTACCTTGCCAATCCCGTCACCGAACGGATCACCACTGGTCGGCAGAGTTTGCAAAGTGAACACCTTTCGCCCCGCCTGTGAACCGACAGCGATACGGTAAGTGATCGAGTGCCCCAGCAGGGGTGTCATCGGGTCGTCATCCACCGCATCCGAGGCCAGATAGCTGTTTTCGACATCCCGTTCCAGCAGGCCTTGCCGTTCCAGATAGCGACCCACCCGGTGGGCGATGGTGTGCGTCAGCTGGGTGAGCTCTGGGCTGGTCGGCGCCTTGACCCAGCGGAAACGCGCTGAGCCGTGGGATTGCTCGACATACACACCGTCGAGAAACAGCATGTGGAAGTGAACATTCAGATTGAGCGCCGATCCAAAACGCTGGATCAGGGTGACCGCGCCCGTCTTGGCCACTTGGTGGGTATGGCCCGCTTTCTTGACCAGGTGCCAATACCCATCTTTGTATCAACTCCCCTTCCTGCCCGGCATCCCCGCAATTGATGACTTCAGAACAAGATGCTACCAATTTTTCAATAACAGCAAATTGCCTTTTTACTCCATCGTTATCAATTAGTTTAATGCCAAATTTTTTAGGTACAATTGGCAGATCTTCCAATTTCCAGTATTTCCAATTTTCTTTGTAATCATGGGGTTCATTCAATGTACACAGATGGCCAAAAGTCCAGGTTACCCAATAGCCATTTCCTTCATAAAAGCCGTTGTTGCGTTGTTTTGCACCAATTACTTCGGCAATATCTTTTGCCACAGAAGGTTTTTCAGCTATACATAAAATCATAAGGAGGCAAAGTTAGTAAGGTCGTTGAAGTTTTGAAACCGTTACATACAAAACATTTCAACAAAAACAGTAAGTTTTAGAGTTATTTACGTGTATATTTTTTTATTTCAAAAGCAAAAGCGTGTTTTTCATCAATACCCTGTTTCAGTACAGTTTCACTATTCCACTCAGATTCAGAAAATTTAGGAAAAAAAGTATCTGCGTCAAACACTCCATCTACTTGTGTGATATACATTTCTTGAAGGATGTTTCGCTGCATAACTTCTGCATAAATTTGTCCCCCACCAATGATGAAAACAGTTCTTTCGGTTTCATTTTTATAGAACTCTAAACATTCAGTAAGTGAAAAAAAGACATGAGCTCCTGGTGCTTGATAGCCGATTTGGTGAGTTAAAACGGCATTTTCACGATTTGGCAAGGGTCTAAATTTCTCAGGAATAGATTCATAATTTTTACGTCCGGTTATTACTACATGACCTGTTGAAGTTTCTTTAAAGAATTTCATATCAGCCGGCAATTTCCATAACAAATCGTTGTCTTTACCAATGCCAAAATTTTTATCCATGGCAACAATTAATGATAGTTTCATAATGATCGGTATTGAATAATTAATTTTTTATTTGAGGCATTAAGCACATGCAATAATTTCTCAATTGGTTTTTTCACCTTTTCTTTCAAATGTAACTCATCTGCAGTTTGAATCATACGTATAGGAAGAATAAACGCCCTTTTCACCCAAGTCCAACAGCTTTGGACCGCAGTTGACTCTTTCGACACCCCTGCGATGCAACCCAATCCGGCTGACGGGGAGCCAGCAACGCTGAAAATTTACCCTCCTCTTTCCCACTAGCGGCTCCTTTTCCGACAACCAGCACGGCGGATCCCTGCCGCGGCGCTGTGAACGCAGCATTTTGATTGGTATCGTTGGCCTTCAGGCTCGTCAGTCAAACAGACCCAGGAGCAGCTCAGCCGGTGGCGCCCGGCTTTCGGGTAACGCCCTGGTCCCGCTGGTTTCGGCTTTGTGCTTCAGGTGATCAAGGATCTGCTTGATCACTATAGGGTCTTCAATGCAGGCGATGACTTTCATGGCGCCGCCGCAGCCGCTGCAGGTCTCGATGTCGATATTGAAAACACGCTTGAGCCGTTGCGCCCATGTCATCGACGCTCGCCGTTGTGCTGGTGTTGCCGGTTCATCAGCCACCCTGACCTTGTTGCCCCTGCCCCGTTTTGCCGGCGTGACCAACGCCCGGTGCCGACTGTTGGGTGCGAACACCCCGTGGAAGCGGGTTAGGTTGACTCTGGGCTTCGGTACCAGGGCGGCCAGCCTTGCAATGAAATCCAATGGTTCGAAAATGACGTGCGTGGTGCCGTCCCGGTACGGCGTCTTGAGCTGGTAGCGCACGTTGCCGCCTCGTGTTAACGACAGCCGCTTCTCGGATACCGCCGGGCGGCTGATGTACCGGCACAGCCGTTCGAGCTTCTTGCGTTCATCGGCCCTGGCCGCCACGCCGGCGTGCAGGCTGGACCCGGCTACCTTGCCAATCCCGTCACCGAACGGATCACCACTGGTCGGCAGAGTTTGCAAAGTGAACACCTTTCGCCCCGCCTGTGAACCGACAGCGATACGGTAAGTGATCGAGTGCCCCAGCAGGGGTGTCATCGGGTCGTCATCCACCGCATCCGAGGCCAGATAGCTGTTTTCGACATCCCGTTCCAGCAGGCCTTGCCGTTCCAGATAGCGACCCACCCGGTGGGCGATGGTGTGCGTCAGCTGGGTGAGCTCTGGGCTGGTCGGCGCCTTGACCCAGCGGAAACGCGCTGAGCCGTGGGATTGCTCGACATACACACCGTCGAGAAACAGCATGTGGAAGTGAACATTCAGATTGAGCGCCGATCCAAAACGCTGGATCAGGGTGACCGCGCCCGTCTTGGCCACTTGGTGGGTATGGCCCGCTTTCTTGACCAGGTGCGTGGCAATGACGCGGTAAACGATGCCCAGCACCCACCCCATGATCTCGGGCCGGCTGGCAAACAGGAAACGCAGCTGAAACGGGAAGCTCAACACCCACTGACGCATGGGTTGTTCAGGCAGTACTTCATCAACC
>NZ_JAWPON010000388.1:0-671 GCF_033344315.1 Vibrio sp. 2132-1
GTGTTCCAAACTACTGGTATCAGTTGCATCAAACTAAGAGCTTGATGGTCAGTGAATCTATGGCTCTCAAACTGGATATTCGTCCGGGCGATTACATTGATCTGCAAGCGCCACTGGGTGAAGGTTGGCAAGTCGTGGGTGTGTACTACGATTATGGCAACCCATACAACCAAGTGATGATGTCCCATCGAAACTGGCTTTATGCGTTTGCCTGAACGGGCAACGTAGGGTTAGGCGTATTGCTGAAAGACAGCGTGAATGGGGAAGGGTTGAAGAATCGTTTAGAAAATGTCTTCCGATTGCCACAAGACCGCGTATTCGACAACAGCAATATCTACAATCAAGCCATGAGAGTATTTGATCACACGTTCGCCATCGCAGGCACGCTAGGCAACATTACTCTTATTATTGCTGTATTTGGTCTTTTCTTTGCAACCCTAGCAGGAGAACTCTCTCGTCAAAGACACTTCTCGCTGCTGAGATGCATGGGTGTTTCTGGCAAAGAGTTGGTTGCCTTGGGGGGCTTGCAACTGTTCGCCTTTGGTGCCATTTCTGCGATTATTGCAGTACCGTTAGGATTGGCCTTGGCCCACCTAATTGTTGATATCATCATTAAACAGTCTTTTGGTTGGTCACTCGAACTGCAAACCATTCCTTGGGAATATGCACAA
>NZ_JAWPON010000389.1:0-670 GCF_033344315.1 Vibrio sp. 2132-1
GAATCCACTTGATTTGGAATGTCTTGCTTAGTTTGAAATCCTTTTTCGGGATAGCTTTTGACGCGGGAAAAATCTTCCATCAGCGCTTCTAACACCATCATTAGCGGCATGTCTTCGTTGATGTATTCGAAGAATGGATGAGCGGTAGAACTGACTTGCACTCGCGAGTAGGGCGATTGCCATTGCTTCTCAAACGTAGCGATGGCGCGGCGTTCCATAAATGGCTTTTGCACTAAAATAATAGATTCGCATTGGATGCCTTTCTCTTTAAATAACTGCTCGGTGAAACGGACGTTTTCTCCACTATTGGTTGAACGTGTTTCTACTAAGATGGCATCGCTTGGTACGCCAGCTAAACGCGCAATGTCTGCAAATGTTTCGGCTTCACTTTTTTCAAACAACCCATCCGTAAAACGGCCTTCACCACCGGAGAACACAATCAATGGCGCGAGTTTTTGGTGGTAAAGCGCAGCGGCGTGCTCAGCAACTCGCACGTCGTTACTGCACATAACAAACAAGCAGTCGGCAGGCTTTAAATCCTGTTTGAGCTGCATGTAATCCCAAAGCGTTTCTATATGTTGAGATAACTTCATAGTGCATCCAGCGTTGGATTGAATCGGAATTGATACCCAAGTGAAACCAGCTTGTCCGCTAAGATGCGTTTATCGGC
>NZ_JAWPON010000390.1:0-670 GCF_033344315.1 Vibrio sp. 2132-1
CTGGGATGTTTACATCTCGCTAAAGTTGACTACTTAAGTCGATAATTTTGACAAAGTAACTTTGCCTTAAGAAAACCTAGAAAATAAATGAATATCCGTGAGCAACAAACATTACTCTAAATTTAATTAATCTATAATAAAAACAAAGTTACTATTAATTTTCCTTGGCAATAAAATTAACACATAAAAAATAAATTTTATTTTATTAATTTTTCATGTTATAACTATTATAACGGTTATAACTATTATAAAGTTATAATTCTAATATAACGTTAGATTTTAAAAAAGTGAAGGTTAAGCCAAAGTAAGCTTAATTTATTACAAGAATTCTTCTGCCACTACTGGCACTTTCAATGCCAGCATTGGCACATTGATTGCCAATCTTGGCAAATTCACTTGCCACCCGCTTTAATAACGGAATTTTCAAGGCTTTTATCACTTGCCTGATACAAGCCCATAGGCTTTAACGTTGTGCAAAAAAAGAACAACGTTAGAACACGTTGAATGTCTCATTTTTTCTTGACTTATAACGGTTACAACCATATAAGCCAGGCACTCGGCATTCTTTATCTTCCTTAATAGGTTGTCTTTTTAAACGAACTTGAGGAACATTGTTCTTTTCATCTAAATTAATAAAGTTTGCTCTACGTAATGCTTCTTCATCCGAAAT
>NZ_JAWPON010000391.1:0-670 GCF_033344315.1 Vibrio sp. 2132-1
CTGCTTGATAAACTTGCTCCTTTGTTGCTTGAGGATTGCCAAGAGCGATGTTGTCAAAGATCGATTTTGAGAACAAAAATGGACTCTGATTCACAACCGCAAAGCGATTACGCCATTGAGGTAAGATAGCGTCTTTGATTTTGACATCGCCAAACTGAATGGTGCCATTTTCTAAATCATGTTGACGCAATAGCAGGGAGAGTAACGTCGATTTGCCACTGCCTACTGGGCCAGCAATTCCGAGCATTTTCCCTGGCTCTAACGTTACGTCCACATCGGCAAGAGCTGGTGGGAGTTCTCTAGACCAATGAAACGCATCAATCTTGATGTGCAGCGGTAATGGTTTGCCATCTAAAGGCTGTGTGCCACCGATGATCTCTGGTTGTTCATCGAAGATTTCTTGTAGGCGATTCCATGCGGCAGAACCGCGCTCTAAGATGTTAAACAAGAATGCGAACGCCAGCATTGGCCAAATCATCAAGCCCAAGTACATGGTGAAGGCTGTCAAATCACCAAGAGTGATTTCGCCTTTGTCGACCAGATACGCGCCTGCCGCCACACTAAGAAGAAACGAAAGACCAATCGTCAACTGAATCGCAGGGTCAAAGCGCGCATCTACTCTTGCTACCGCGATGTTTTTAGCACCAGTATCGTCAACGACATCTTCAAA
>NZ_JAWPON010000392.1:0-670 GCF_033344315.1 Vibrio sp. 2132-1
AGAATTAGAGTGGAATTCACCCTAGAAAAATAAGGACTCAATAGGCAACCTGATTGGATTCGTTACCTATCTCTCGTTGAAGCATTACTCAGCGGATGAGAAAAAGGAAAAAAGAGGTTTTATGAATCATGTTATTTCAATCGGCCCACAGGAGTCGTTTCTCGTCGCTATTTGTGTGTTGTTCCTAGGGCAATTTATCAACACCAAACTTCCAATTTTAAAAAAATTTAATATCCCAGAACCGATTGTTGGTGGGTTAGTTATCGCCTGTGTGATTACCGCAATGCACTTTAATGGCGTTGATTTATCCTTCGATTTACCACTGCAAAACACCTTTATGTTGATGTTTTTTGCCACCGTTGGATTAGCGGCAAACTACACCCAGCTGATCAAAGGTGGTGCGAAGGTGTTTATCTTTCTCGCGGTGGCATCAGCGTACATTCTTATTCAAAACGCCGTTGGTGTGTCTTTGGCGACCGCATTGGGCTTAGATCCGCTAATGGGGTTAATTGCGGGTTCCATTACGCTTTCTGGTGGTCACGGAACAGGCGCAGCTTGGTCGCAGACTTTCCAAGATATGTACGGGCTACATAACGTACTTGAGGTTGCGACGGCATCTGCGACGTTTGGTTTGGTGATTGGCGGCATCATCGGCAGCCCAGTGGCACAG
>NZ_JAWPON010000393.1:0-670 GCF_033344315.1 Vibrio sp. 2132-1
GATGACGTTTTTGAGTTTACTGGGCTATGCGGTGGTTTACACCATGTATTTGAAGCGAGCAACGCCGCAAAATATTGTGATTGCTGGCATTGCCGGTGCGATGCCGCCACTCTTAGGTTGGACAGCGGTGACGGGTGAGCTGCATGGTCACGCTTGGCTATTGGTGATGATTATCTTCATCTGGACACCGCCACATTTCTGGGCTCTCGCGATACATCGAGTGGAAGATTACCGCAAGGTCGATATTCCTATGCTGCCGGTAACCCATGGCATTGAATACACCAAAACGTCGATCTTACTTTACACGGTATTGCTCACATTGGTGTGCGTGATGCCTGTATTGGTGGGGATGGTCGGTTTTATCTATCTCTTTTCAGCATTGCTGCTAAATGCGGGTTTCATCTATCACGCGTGGAAACTCAAGTTTGCCCCCGAGCCTAATAGCGCGATAGAAACATTTAAGTTCTCCATTTATCATCTGTTGGCGCTGTTTGTTGCGCTCCTAGCCGATCACTATATTGGAATGGTGTTGCAGTAAGCGAATAACTTAATGGTATATCTGCTAATAAAAAACGCCGCGAAAATTGCGGCGTTTTTTATTGTACGAGAGGAAAGATTACTGAATCTCTAACAACTCAACATCAAAAATCAAAACCCTTGCAGGTGGAAT
>NZ_JAWPON010000394.1:0-669 GCF_033344315.1 Vibrio sp. 2132-1
TTGCCACCAGAAGTGCGCTTTTCTTTGCTCACTTTGTGCTTGAAGCGGCCATTCTTCATAAACTTAACGATGAAGGTTTGGATCTCTTGAACCCACTTCTGGTTGATCTCCACACCCACGACATTCAAGCCATGGATCAAACCTTCAAACAGTGTTGTACCCTTACCACACATTGGATCCATCAGCGTTAGCTGCGTGCTGTCAGTATTTGCAGCACTCACGCCAAGGTTAACCATTAAACGAGTAAACTGCTCATTGGTTTTACCTGTATAACGCAGGATCTGGCTCATGCTCTCAGGGAAAGTATTGAATGCAGGCGCCTGAATTGGACGAAGCAAACCATCTTCACGCACTTCAAACAGCGCGTAATAGATAGAAGATGCGGCAATCTTACGAGACTGCGCTTCACTTAACGCCTGCTCACAAGAAAACACCAGCGCCGCAGGTAAACCCACGTCTTTGCTGCCAATTTCAGTCACTTCAACACCTTCAGAGGCCAAAATCGCTTTGAGCTCTGAGCATGCAATGGTCATTGCGCTATCAAAGTAAATTCGGTTGTGACCCGGATTCGCCAATATCGCGTAGTGGTACATCAACTGACTCCTTAAGCAATGCGTTTGTATTTAATATCCCACACACCGTGACCTAGACGGTGACCGCGAGCTTCAA
>NZ_JAWPON010000395.1:0-669 GCF_033344315.1 Vibrio sp. 2132-1
ATGACGGCTACGCTTAACGCGTTTTTGCACTATGTGGTGATCAGCAAACAGGAGAAGCTACAGCTTAAACCTAACATGCCAGCGAGCTGGTATCAGCAGCATCACAAGCCTGTATTCGCCCGTTTTGAGCAAGCGGGAATAAAGACTCAACAAATCAAATAGCGCCCCTGTCGAGCCGCAGACGTAAAAAAGCGCCCACAAGGAGGCGCGTTCGGTCAAAATGGTGAGTAATTCCTGGACGAGAAAGCTCTGAGCAACCGAAAAAGGCTTATTTATTCTTGAATCCCACGAATACGGACATTGCGTCTGCGTAAGATCTCCAACGTCACGAGCAAACACACGGACATAAAAATCAGCAAGGTCGCAACAGCCAAAATTGTCGGGCTGATTTGTTCTCGGATCCCTGACCACATCTGCCTTGGGACGGTTTTTTGTTCTGCGCCCGTTAAAAACAACGCCACGACCACTTCATCAAACGACGTGCCAAACGCAAACAATCCACCGGAAATCATGCCGGGACGGATCAACGGAAAAGTCACGTGCCTAAAGGTATAAACCGGATTTGCGCCCAAACTGGCCGCCGCTTTGACGAGGCTTTGATCAAAACCACTCAGCGTCGCGCTCACTGTGATCACGACAAAAGGCGTACCTAGCGCGGCATGCGCTAAG
>NZ_JAWPON010000396.1:0-669 GCF_033344315.1 Vibrio sp. 2132-1
CTCTCTTCCTCGCCATTAACGCCAAGAGAAAGCAAAGACCTGTCCGTGGTCGCAACGCTTGCCGTTCATTTACTGGTGACGGGAGGCTTCTTCCTGTTTACGCGGGTCTTTTATGCCAAAGAGCCACCATCAATCCAGCAAAGTCGCACTGCACTTGCGATTCAACTAGCCACACCGATCAGCGACGAGGAGCAGTCCCCTATCAATCATAAGCAAGGACTTTATGTCGGCTCCATCACAGCGTTGGCGGGCATGTTACTGATTCTTGCCGGCGTCGTGTTAGCGGGCTCTTCTCAATCCATCTTTGTCGCAATTGGCTGCATTGTGTTGCTGTTTAGCTTGTTCCTACTACAACCTACCCAGCACTCTAAACGTGCTTGGCAGAAACAAAAAACTAAGTAAGTAAATGGGTAAGTAAACCGTATTGGGCGCGTTGTTTTGTGTCGCGCCTAGTGGAAAGCTGGCTTTTTAACTCGCCAAAACTGCATATAAAAAAACGCCTACGGTGGAGCCGCAGGCGTTGGCAAATTGCTCAAAAGATCGTTCGACTATCTACGATAGTTCTCGGTGCTAACCGGGGTGAGGAATTATTCGATAATTCCCGCAACTTCACGAACCAGCTTCGCCAGTTCATCCCATTGCTCGTTGTCAATCAAATCGCCGGGTACC
>NZ_JAWPON010000397.1:0-669 GCF_033344315.1 Vibrio sp. 2132-1
TAACGTTTTTTCTGCGCTTATTGCGCATCAGGGAACCACTCTTGCAGCAAATCACGCGAGCGCTCTAGCTCTTTCTGCCAAGAGTTCACGCCAACAACGGTCGGTTTAAGCAGAATAACTAGCTCGGTTTTTTGCGTCACATTCGAAGTGTTGCGGAACAAGTGACCCAGAGCTGGCACGTCGCCAAGGAATGGGACTTTTGACACTTGTTCGACATTTTGTTGCTTCATCAAGCCACCGATAACCACAACATCGCCATCTTTCGCACGAATGACCGAATCAGATTCTCGAATCGAGCTTTTTGCCAAAGGCAATTGAATGTTTTGAAAATCACCACCAAGATTTAACTGCTTCACTTCTTCTGTGACTTCAATGACCGCTGGATGCACATGCAAGAACACGTTGCCCTTGTTGTCGATTTGTGGCGTCACATCAAGTGAAATGCCCGAGAAGAATGGCGTCAGTTCTACTTCAGGAACCGCATTAGAGTTTTCACCATTACCCGCATTACTGGAAAGCTCAGTTACGAAGTACTGATCGGTACCAACTTTGATCACTGATTTTTGGTTGTTCGCCGCCGTAATACGTGGGCTTGAGAGTACATTGAGGTCGCCTTGCGTCGACATAAAGTTTAATACCGCCTCGAAGTTACCATCAGATATCGTAACG
>NZ_JAWPON010000039.1:0-5639 GCF_033344315.1 Vibrio sp. 2132-1
CCCACCTCCGCAGCCATTTATTGGTGTGGTCTACAGAGGATTATGTCTTTTTAGAGGGGAAAATCCCTAGAACCCCAAAATGGCGGAGAATGAACATATTGATAAAGAGATTTTCCACCTGCTTTTAACGAGCGGTGTTTATCGCAACTATGCAGAGCGGTATTTATCGTCAGAGTTAATGGACGTCGACGATATTCAACAGTTTCTAGACTGAACAAAAAATAACGGCTGGAATTGCCGTTGAGTCCTTAACGAAAAAAAGGCAGCCCCAAATAGCACGGGCTGCCTTTCTAATCACTCAAAATAAAGGATTAGACAGTGGATTCGTTAATCGGCTCTAGTGCAACTTGCTCTGTGTTGTCACTCTGCTCTTTAGGAGTACGTTTAGCCAATACGTAGTAGAACAGTGGCGTGAGTAGCAGACCGAATATGGTTACACCAATCATGCCAGAGAACACAGCGATACCCATTGCTTGTCTCATTTCAGCACCGGCACCAGTAGAGAACACCATTGGAACCACACCCATGATGAAGGCAATCGACGTCATCAAGATTGGGCGAAGACGTAAGCGTGATGCTTCAAGAACAGCCTCCATCACAGTGCGACCTTTATCTTGCAACTCTTTGGCGAATTCTACGATTAGGATGGCGTTTTTAGTTGCCAAACCAACCAGTACGATTAGACCAATTTGAGTGAAAATATTGTTGTCGCTACCCCATAGAATCACACCGCTGATCGCCGATAGAAGCGTCATAGGAATGATTAAGATGATTGCCATCGGAAGACGTACACTTTCGTATTGCGCAGCAAGTACAAGGAACACCAACAAGATAACCAGTGGGTAGATCAACATAGCTGTATCACCGGCCAACTTCTGTTGGTAGGTCAGCTCGGTCCATTCGTAAGTCATGCCAATCGGTAGTGTCTCTGCAAGGATCTGCTCAATCGCTGCTTGCGCTTCACCTGAGCTGAAACCTGGCATAGGGCTACCATTGATCTCTGCTGTGGTATAAGCGTTGTAATGCATCACACGGTCAGGACCAGCACTGTAATTCACATCAACAAACGCGCCTAAAGGAATCATTTCACCGTTCGCATTTCGAACCTCTAGTTGGCGAATCTGCTCTGGTGTTTGGCGGAACTCTTCGTCGGCCTGAACGTTCACTTGGTATGTGCGACCAAAGCGGTTGATATCATTGACGTACGTGCTCCCCATGTAGGATTGCAGGGTAGAGAAAACATCGTCTAATGATAGGTCTTGCTTGAGCGCTTTCGTACGGTCAACATCCAGGTCTAACTGTGGAACATTAACTTGATAGCTTGAGAACACACCAGTTAGTGCCGGGTGCGCCCATGCTTTCATGATCACTTGTTGAGTGACACCGTATAGCGCTTCGTAGCCGTGGTTCGCTCGATCTTGGATCTGCAAACGGAAACCGCCAATCGTACCCAGACCCTGAACCGGTGGTGGTGGAAAGATCGCGATGAATGCATCAGGGATAGAAGCAAATTTTTGGTTCAGCTGACCTGCAATCGCATTTGCGCTAAGACTCGGATCTTGACGCTCGTCGAAATCAGCCAACGGAGTGAACACGATACCGCTGTTTGGACTATTGGTGAACCCGTTAATGCTCAGACCTGGGAATGCAACGGAGTGTTCAACGCCTGGTTGTGCCAAAGCAATCTCGGACATCTCACGAATCACTGCATCGGTACGCTCAAGTGAAGCCGCGTCTGGCAGTTGCGCGAATGCAACCAAGTACTGCTTATCTTGACCCGGCACATAACCCGTAGGAGTCTGATCGAATTGGTAAGCCGTTAAGCCAAGCAGGCCAACATACATCACACCAATCAGTGCGCCAAGTCGAATGCTCTTCTTCACCGCGTAACCGTAAGCGATAGAACCTTTGTTAAATAGCTTATTGAATGGGGTAAATACGAAGCGTCCGAACAAGCCATCCATTGCACGCGTGAGCCAATCTTTCGGTTGGTCGTGACCACGTAACAACAGGGCAGAAAGAGCCGGGCTCAAAGTCAGCGAGTTAATAGCTGAAATGAACGTTGAAATAGTAATGGTCAACGCAAACTGTTTATAGAACTGACCCGTTAAGCCAGACATAAACGCAGTCGGGATGAATACCGCAGCGAGCACCAACGTCGTCGCAACAATTGGGCCTGTAACCTCTCGCATCGCTTTTTCTGTCGCCGCAATAGGAGCAAGACCTTCTTCGATGTTTCGCTCGACGTTTTCGACCACCACGATCGCATCATCAACAACGATACCGATAGCGAGTACTAAGCCAAACAGTGACAGAGCATTTAAAGAGAAGCCCATTAAGTACATGAAGGCGAACGTACCAACTAATGAAACCGGAACCGCAACTAATGGGATGATCGATGCGCGCCAAGTTTGCAGGAACAGAACAATAACTAGTACAACAAGTAATACCGCTTCAAGCAGTGTCTGCACTACCGCTTCAATAGAACCACGAACGAATACCGTTGGGTCGTAAACAATCTCGTAGCTCACACCTTGAGGGAAGCTAGCTGACAGCTCTTCCATTTTCGCTCTTACGTCATCAGAGATCTGAATCGCGTTTGAGCCAGAAGCTTGGAAGATTGGAATGGCAACTGCGTCTTGGTTATCAAGTAGTGAACGAAGTGAGTAGGTTTCGGCACCTAATTCAATACGAGCGACATCTTTCAAATGGTTGATCTGACCATCTTCACCAACCTTGATGATGATGTTCTCGAACTCTTCAACTTCGCTTAAACGTCCTTTGACATTAATAAGCAACTGGAAGTCTGACGAGCCACTTGGTTGAGCACCAAGGCTACCTGCTGCAGCTTGTTGGTTCTGTTCGCGAATCGCAGAAATGACTTCACTAGGGTTGAGGTCCAGGCTTGCGACCTTGTTTGGATCAAGCCAAATACGCATGCTGTATTCGCCACCACCAAACAGGCGAACGGCACCCACACCTTCGATTCGGGCAAGTTCATCTTTAACGTTAAGCGCTGCATAGTTCGCAAGATAAAGTAGGTCATAACGCTCATCAGGCGACACCAAGTGAACGACCATGGTTAAGTCTGGTGATGACTTTTCCGTCACAACACCAAGTCGCTGAACGGTTTCAGGCAAACGAGGTAGGGCACGATCAACACGGCTTTGAACTAGGGTTTGCGCTTTGTCTACGTCGGCACCAATGGCAAAGGTGACGGTTAACGTCATCACGCCATCAGAAGTCGCTTGAGAAGACATATACAGCATGTCTTCTACGCCGTTAATCTCTTCTTCGAGGGGAGACGCGACGGTATCCGCAATCACTTTCGGGTTCGCACCCGGGTAAGTCGCTGTTACAACGACAGTCGGAGGTACAACCTCGGGGTATTCAGTGATAGGCAGTTGCCATACTGACAATGCACCACCGATGAATATGAGTATCGACAGCACGGATGCAAAGATCGGCCGACGAATAAAGAACTGGGAAAACATTGCAATGGTTCCTTTATTGCTTCACTTGCAGAGTCAGTAGCTCACTGCGCTGCTGGTCTCGTAATGCTTGTTGCTGGCGAATATTGGCAAGGGTGTTTTCATCAGCCATTGCAACTTCATCGGGCGTAACAGGCATGTTGGCACGAACGCGTTGTAAGCCATTGACGACAATCTTTTCGTCGCCTTTTAGGCCATCCAATACAATGCGCAGACCGTTAAGGCCTTCACCAAGAGAGATTGCTCGGTATTGGACAATATTGTCATCGCCTAAAACCAAGACATACTTGTTATTCAGATCGGTACCAATCGCCTTGTTATCAATCAACACACCTTGGTAGCTATCCGAGCCAGCGATACGCATTTTGGCGAACATACCCGGTAAAAATTTCTTATCCGCATTATCAAAAACGGCGCGAACTTGAATGGTTCCCGTTGCTTCGTCAATCGCATTGTCTACAAAGTCGATGTAACCGATATGAGGGAAATCGGTATCGTTAGCCAACGACATTTGGACGACATTTTCAATTTCACCATCCGCTGAGATGAGGTTATTAATCTCTTGATATTTAAGGAAACTACGCTCATCAATGTCGAAATAAGCGTACATTTTCGAAGTAGATACCAGTGACGTAAGAACGGTTTGACCCGTAGTTACATAGTTACCTTTGGTCACCTCTGCGAAAGAAACTTTGCCTGCAATCGGCGCGCGAACTAGAGTGAATTCAAGGTCTAGTTCCGCTTTTGCCAAAGCAGCTTTAAGAGCTGAAACACTTGCAACGCTACGCTGCTGATCTGCAAAACGCGCATCAACGGTCTCTTGAGAAATTGCTTTAGTTTTGCTTAGTCTTTGTGCACGTTCATAATCTTTGATTGCTTGGTTCAAGCTTGTTTGAGCACTGCTAAGTTCCGCTTTCAAACGGTTAACTTCAGCAACAAACAAACGATTGTCGATTGAAAAAAGCACGTCTCCAGCTTCTACGAGATGGCCTTCACGGAAGTGAACACGGTCTACGTAACCCGATACACGAGGCATTACGGTGACGGTTTGAGGTGATTCTAATCGACCAGTGTATTGATCAAGCTCGGTAACCTGTTCTACAAGCACTTGTGCCACTTCAACCGTTGGTGGTGGCGGTGCTGATGCAGGTGCTTCGGCGCGTGAATCTTGACATCCAGACAACACCAATGGCGCTGCAAATGAGATTAGTAGAAGAGGCGTTCTAAGGTGTTTGCCTACCATCTCGCTATCCTTATGTTAGTTTTGTACCGATCGGCATAATAATCCTGACTTTTGATATTGATCAAGTAAAATTTATAGAATGAATAGTTACAACATATGGACAACGTATGCCTGCCGCATTACCATTTAGGGGTTCTAGGGATTTTCCCCTCTAAAAAGACATAATCCTCTGTAGACCACACCAATAAATGGCTGCGGAGGTGGTTTACTTTCAGCTTGGAGCCTAATCATCCACTATCGGCCTTGTTATTTCGCCAATATTGGGCAATTTCCCAGTATTAGTGAAGTTATACGTTCCGCTTAAGTTGATATTTTGCCACGCAACGGGCGAAACAGCACGAGTGATACCCGCTTTCTCTTCATCTCCTCTCGCTTCAAAGTGTCCCAGCAGATGACTCAGTATCGCGGAGTTGAAGTAGATGATCGCGTTGGCAAGCAATCTTGCACATTCATTCCAGATAGCGATTTCACTCTCGTTTTTGCCTCGGAACTGATCGCCATTCACCGACGCAATAGCCCGTCTCAGGAAGTGCCACGCTTCTCCCCGGTTAAGGGCACGCTGAACGTACTGCCGCAAACTGGCATTGTCTATGTAATCCAGTAAATATTGCGCTTTGACCAGTCGATTATACTCCGTCAGCGCCTGTAATGTCGGGTGCCCCGAAGGATAACCAGACAACTTTCTTACCAGCATTGCCTGTGTCGTTCGCTTTGTCTGAAGTGACAGAACAATGCGCCTAATATCCTGCCATCCCGTTTCGATGACATTCGTCCTGATGGGCTTTTTCAGGGCAAGGTTGGTGCCGCCGTGTTCATTTTCAGTTACGGCAAACAGATCATTGATGACACTACTGAACTGCGCGTATCGCGGTGCAAAACTGTAACCGCATAGATCCAGTAAGGCG